>WFXT01000295.1 GCA_015490475.1 Bacteroidota bacterium | reverse complement strand
GAAACACGAAAGTTCAACCTCATCCACTGGATTATTTTATATGGCATTTCAGTCATAGTTTTTGGGTTGCTCAGTTTTTGGGAAGGAACAGGCATGAAAGAAAGGTTAATATTAGATTTTGCCTTGTCTTATTGTTCTTTGATACCGATGGTTGTTTTGTGGTGGCTGTTTCATTCGGGTAGTGTGCATGGAAATGATATGGTAGCGATAAGCAATAATGTAAAACCTATTAAACTGTTCATTAGCAAGATTATTGCGACGCTACTTGTGAGCATCTCTGTACTTGCCCTATGGCTTGCCATCAGATATGTATATGGAGTGCTTGTTAACCTGCCTGTTCCTTCCTACCTAACAGACGCTTCGTATCTGTCTTTGTTTGTTGCCCACATTTTAGGCGAAACAATTATAACACTCTTGGTTGCTACTATCGTTCTGGATTACAATTTCATTGTGTTTTTCCTTGCCTATTTAATGGGCAGATTGTTACTATTCGGGATTATTTACACGCTCGTCATTCTGTCAGGAGTGGCAAGCACTGAAGAGATAAGAGAACTCGTTACGAAAGTACTCTTATATACCCCTCATGCATTTGCTCAAGAACGAATACAACTTGGGCTTAAACCAGACCTGCTGGACTGGTTCATCTTTGCTCTGGAAATCTTTGTTATACTTAGTGTCGGATTCCTGATCTGGTCAAAATGGAGACAATATGGGCTCAGGAAACTATTTATTAAGGCTTGACGGCGTGTCCTTTGGATACAGAGAAAGTCTGTGCCAATCATTGAAAACCTGTCGTGGACTGTTAATGAAGGAGAATTCTGGTTTTTGAAGGGACCCAATGCATCAGGCAAGTCAACACTCTTGAAGTTAATCACAGGAGTCCTAAACCCCCTTTCAGGAAAGATATTATGCTCATCCAAATGGGACAACAGGACTGTGCTTCTTGACGTGGTTGGCTTCATTCCATCAGTTACAGTTATGAACCAGATGAAGGCTTATGCTAAACTTTTCAATGGAGCCCCCGTGCAGGCACTTAAACAAATGCATATTCCCCCTGAGTTCTGGAATAAAAAGTTTTCTGAGTTGTCGGCTGGAATGCGACAAAGAACCCGCCTTAGCATCTTGTTTTTGAAAAGCAATCCTGACGTTATCGTCATTGACGAACCCTTTAAGGACCTTGACCAAGAGGGCATCGCCCTATTCATTGACCACTTGAAATCTTGGCACGCCCAAGGGAAGACAATCATAATGTGTGCACAGGCTGAAGAAGGCATAGGTAACATATTTGATATCAAACTATTACAATTTCCAATAAGGAACTAAAACATGTTTCGGAACTTCCTTATCCTGCTAATAATAGGCATTGCCGTTGCCACATTTACTATCCATTATCAATCTGACTTTTATGAATTCCTTCCCCGTCCAATTATTGTATTGTTCTGGTTCGTTGCTGGTGTGGTTGCCCTCGTTAGAACCTACCAAAACATGGAATATGGCATATTCCACACAATAATAGCCAATCACAAAAGCCCCTTAAAACTTGTATTGCGGAACATTTCCATGTCCTTAGCATCCATCCTAACTATGGGTCTATTGATGCTTCTCATAAATGTCCTATACAAAGGCATGCCCTTCTTTCCTCAGGCATATGGCTTTCTGGGTTTTGCAATTATCACTGTCCATACCATGCTAATTGGCTTTACCGTGGCTTCATGGCTCTGGAGACTACCACAGGTCATTCTTATCTTTATTTTTACCGTCTGGTTTACTGTAGAGACTGTTATTACCAATCAGGCTTGTGGCATGGAAACAATCCCTCTGTGGCTCTTCGCTCTGCCCTTCGCTGGCATTAGAATAATATTCATTCTGAAACTATTTCACTGGCAAGAACTTGCCTTCCCGTTGCTATGGACTCTTTTGCTGGGATTTCATTTTTGTTATTTTACGTGTCCGAAGAGGCTTCTTTGCGAAAAGCAGTGACGTCACTTTCCTTTTGTTGTATCGCTTTGCAAAGGGATAATGTCTTCCCACGAGTCAAAGTGTTTTATGAAACGTATGCCCGTTCCCGTTCTGACCTTGTTTCGCTCTGCCCCTATGTCCTGATATGCCTGACTATAAATTCGCCAACGCCACCTGCCATCTTTTGTCAAAAGATATTCAATTTGCATACTGCCAGTTAAAGGACCGCCTTGTCGTGTATCGTCCTGCCCTACAAGAACATTTCCTGTTACGTCAACAATGAGCCTTTTATTCATAAAGGCTTTGTTAACTGCCACCTGAAATTCCTTGGAGGTAGTGCCTTCCAACCCAGACCCACTTTGATAGCCAAGATGGAGTTCAAGGTCTTCGGCACCAAGCATTTCCTGAGCCAAACTGGTCAATTGCTGAGACACAAATTCACTAACAGTATGATACAGAGCACCACCACTAACCGTTCCGCCCCCACCTTGCCTTGGCGGAGCAAATTGGTTCGTTGCCAGAAGACTGAAAGCCTGATAGTCCCGCTCCAGAGGATCCGCATTAATTAGCCTGACTATTGTTCTTATTTCAGGAATGTTATCCGCTTCCAGAACGTCTATTTTGAAAGTTAATTCTGGTTTTGATAGGGTTCCTTTCATAAACATGTGCACCTGTGCAGTAACATATCTAATTCCTGCAGACGTCGTATCCGTAGAGCCTGTCCTATAGAGAAGCAAATTAGTAGCAGGAGTCCGAACAGTATAAACCGCATGAATGTCAAGAACGCCGTCATATGGACTGCCAAGCCACTTAATAGAGCCTTCTGATATGTTAAATCGCCTTATCAGTAAATTTTTGAAGTTGAAAGTATATGAGCCACCATTTAACTTATATTCACCCATCATAGTAAATTCACCACTGGGAGTATAGTGCAGTTGAATGGGTCCTTCACCTGTTACTTCAAGGATGTCACCAACGGGAGGGTCAAAAGGAATAACCACTCTAAGACCATCGTTCATCATCAACTTGCTGTAAAATTCCAGTGCGAAAGTGGATTGAGAAGGTTGTTTTTCTTCTTCAGACTCTTGTAGGTTAGTGGCTGTTGTGTCGGCAATATTAACTTCCCGTTGCCTGTCTTTGTCAACAAAAATTATGAAATCGGTTTCATCATCAACATACGGTCCTGAGTATATGGGCATATAGAATTCTGAAGGACGAATGGGTTCCGCTTCCCGAATAAGTATCCTGAAGATATTAGCATTTCCTTGTAGGGTCACATTCCCTTTAATTGTAACATTACCATAATAATCGGGATTGTGCTCGGGTCCCGTATTAATGGCTTTAAGTTTGTTTGTAGTTATGGTCATGTTATAGGGAGGATTGTCTATAGGATTGAGCAATATAAAACCGTGTAGGGAGCCCAGTCCCCCATGTTTGTCATTGAGCACAAGAGTTGCATCAACACTATCATCAAAGCAATTTAGTGTTCCAACCGTTTGATATGAAACACCAGTGAAATCAACATGCAAATTGCCTTCCCTTAACAATATCGGTCCTTTGAGAGAAGGATAGCCCTTCCACGCAAAAACAAGTGGCTTGTCTGTCTTCAAATAACCATCAAGAGAATCAATTATACCTACAGTGAATGGCTGAACAACTCGCAACGGCAGGTGATGAATGTTAATCAACATTGTCTTAGTTATGTCACCAGATATAGATGCCGTTGGTTCACCATCTATTTTCCACGTAGTACTGATAATATTTCCTTTCAGGCTTCCTGTGAATTGCCACGTGCCCAGTGCAAATGAATCCAGATAAAAGTCTTTTAACTCAAGAGGAGCAAAATCAAACTCATAGGTCTCATGGTTGAAACGCACTTTAGCATTGAGAACTGCATCCATTTCATACCCAGAATACGCCTGTGCTATAAGGAGAATAGGTCTAAGTGGAAAGTTTTGTGCCTTGATTGTCCACCATGCCTGCTCACCCGTTATCTCAATAAACCTTTTGCCATCTTGGGAACGAAGTAACACGGGAGGCACACAGAAATTGGACGTAACAGGATTATTGATGCAATAAGAAGGAGTGGCATGCCACCACGAACCACCATACCAAAAACTAAAAGAATCTATGCCAAGGCTATAAAAATCCTTATTCCGTTTTACTGAACCCGCAAGGTAAATCTGTGGATAACCACTCGGCTTAATTGTCGTTATTAATTGTCCTTTACCATCTGAGGCTTTCCATGTGGTCTGAAAGTAAGTCAGGTCAAGCATGTCCTGATAGATTATTTCGCCAGTGTAAACCTGCCATACTATTTGTGTGTCCTGATTGCCCGTTACAAACAGGTTTTTTATCGTAAGGTCTGGTTCCTTAAACCATATAGTATGAGCATCAATGAAAGCACTATATGAATGCTTACTTGTTTTTAGTTTAAGCATCATACCGTCAGGGAGGTTTATTCCTGTCAAATGTTGCACTACTGTGGGAAGTGTGTCCACATTAACAAGCAGTAAGGCTTCAGGAAGCAATAGGGAACCTCCAAGAAGCAAAGAATCCACTATTGTTGAAGGAATTTCCCTTTCTGGTTCGGTAACTTCCACGTTAAAATTTATCCATGGAGCATCACCAAGAATAGTGTGTCTCTTTCCCTCGCCGTGATATGCAAGGAAAAACTCATTGAAATGAGAAGAAGTCTGAGCATAAATAAGTTTAAAATCCGACAAAGACAGTGTCGCTCGGGTATGCTCTCCTTTTTGATAGAGAGAACCTTCCAGATTAAGATTAGTGAGAGTCAACGTAGTATCCATGAGTGTCCAATAAGCAAGGTTTATTTCTGGAATTAGTCCCTTAGCATAAACCTGTGTGGCTTCTCGGGATGAAACAAGAACAGTGAGATTAGTTATTGACAGATTATCATCTTCACTTTTGATATCTATTGAAGCGTTTTCCTGTGTTCCATGAAAATGAATAAATGCGTTTCTTAGTTCATAAGGTTCATATTTTGCATACGGAATACTTATTTCGGCATCAATGAAAGGCAATTTGGTAAGCAATTTACTTATTTCTGCACTAACGTCCCACAAAACATAAGTTGGAGTATCCACCCAATATGTTAGGACGACATTTCCTTCAGAAATCACCAATGCCGTAAGCGAATCATTACCCAAGCCCACTATATCCGTCCGTGTGTTTAAGGGATACCCATCAACAACTACATGAACCTTCAAAGAATCCTGAAAAGAACCATGCCCTTTGATTTGTGCTATCAAAAAGGATGAATCAGAAAACAAACTATCTTCGTCATAGAAAGGTTTTACATATCGGTTCAGGTCGTGTAAAGATAAAAGACCTGCTAAATGGGTTATTTTCAGAGATTGTTCCCATAAAGAATCAACATTCAGGTCTGCGTGAATAAACACTCTGTCTGTGTTATACGTATTAGCATTCACGAACAGACGCCAGTGATTTTCTGTGTGACCTGCATGAGCAACACCACTGGACTGCAAAATAGTGCTATTGAAAGAAAGAAATGCTCTGCCCTGTGGAATGTATGAAGAAGTAATGTGAGGAGGAATAGGCACTGTACCAAATAAGGAAACAGACAAATCAGAATGTGATAAGTTTAATCCATCAATTGTAAGGATTGTGTCCTGCAGGGTTAAAGAGGCAGTAACAAACACTTGTTCTGGCTGGGAAAGATTTCCAGAAACAAATACAATCTTTGCAGTGTCAGTATAATGGATTGACGAAAGAATCAGTTTGTCAATCAATATAGTATCCATCGTTTTGAACGTGTCAGACACGGAATTTTGCAAAATGGCTATTGCATCGCCAGACAAGGAATTGAGATGAATATTGAGTGGTAAGGAAAGTGCTTCCCTTGAAAAGAGCGTGTCAGACGGAACACTATCCACTTCAAGTGTAGAAACAAGAACTTTCGCATTATTAAGCATAATTTCGTCGGCAAATATATCTTTTTCTTCCGCTGAAACATCTTCTATTTCCAGTTCGTCAAGGTCAATGGCAATTTTTTGCGACTTAGTTATATACTCAAAAACTATGTCTTCAAGACTTAAGAGACTTATTCTAAACTTGGGCAACAAAAGTGAACTTGAGGCAGTGTCGGACGCCATCGTCCCAGAAGTATCATTACCAACTGTCGCTGTGTCAACATATTTAACATAAGCGTTTTTGAGCCAGATGCCGTATAACTTTGGATTTCCTGTAATTATGCTTCTCAGAGACCACGAAATACCTGCTTCTTCAACAAAAACAAGTGTGTCCCGCTCAGTGCTATCTTGGGTTATTAAAACATTGTGCAATACTATTGTCCTTGGAGGGAACCACGATACATCACTATGCCTGAATACATATCCAGACCTACCTGCTTCTTCCTGCAAAAACGAAAGGGTATAATTAATCAATGGCTTCATTCCAAACCAATAGAGAGGCAAAAGAGAAAGCAACAACAGGAAAATAACAATAGCAAAGCCTATTAATAATTTCTTCCATATAGGTTTTCTAACCACTTCCTGTGTCTCTTGAGGCTTATCCATAATCCGTTCTCTATAACGTTTAATTTTATTACCAAATTACAGAATGCAAGCCCTATGCCAAATGCTTCTTTGCCTATATCTGGTGCCATTATAACGAAGAATTCCGAACGGCATCTCTATCAAGTCCTGAACGCCATCAAAGACTATGTCAGAGAGATTGTCGTAGTGGACAGTGGAAGCACTGATAGAACGCTTGACATAGCAAAGAGTTTCAACGCCCGTATCATTTCTATTCAGTGGGAAGGTTATGGACATGCCCGCAACATAGCATTTGCAGAATGCAAACACAAATATGTGTTATTTCCTGATGCCGATGAAGTGTTTTCACGACAGGCACTTGACGAACTGTTAAACAAATGGACTGATTCCTATGCTGGTGCTTCCTTCAGACTGGTCAACTATTACCGAGGAAAAAAATTACGCTTCGGACTATGGAAACCAACAAGAAAAATTAGATTCTGCAACAAAGAACTTTGCAAATGGGATAATAAACCCGTTCATGAGCAACTAATAGTAAACGGAGACATTTTGCACATAGCAAAAGGGGAAATAAGTCATCTTACGGTTGATAGCATATTAGACCATCTCAGAAAAATAGAAAGGTATGCGGAGGCTGGCAGTATGAACCGAGGCAACGTATCAAAAGCCAGAGTATTTGGAGCATCCTTATGGACATTTGTGAGAGGCTACGTTCTCAATCTTGGCTTTCTTGATGGCTATGACGGTCTTTGTGTCCATATCCTTCAAGCACTGGAAACATTTATGAAGTATGAATTGGCACGTGAAAGGACTATTAATAATTAACCTGTTGTGGGGCTGGCAGGCTATCTGTCAATCCACGCTATTGATAGATCAAGAACAGGTTATAGCAGACACACTGGTTGAGAAGCCTTTGCCTGACGGTTGGCTACTCGCCGAACCTGTAATAGAGGAACCTTCAGGGGCAAGGCAAAAACTTGCTGGCACTTGCAAGTCATGGAAATGCCTTGAAAAGAAATTGATGACGTATCTTGAACTCTGGGGAAACTGGGGGCACATATATGCCAGAGTTATTCTGGACTCACTGTATATAACAACTTTCAGAAAGGACACTTTAATTAACACATTGTGGCAATTAAATACGGGAGCCGTGTTTATCTATGATACTATACGACATTCAAGACCATTGCCAGTACAAAGAAAAATTCTGGAGAGATATTTGCGAATAAGTTACACTAAACCCGTCAGATATTCAGATTTAAGAGCCATAAGGAGGAGATTGGCTGGTTTACCACAGGTTGCGGTTGATTCTATCAGTGGAGAAACGTATGAATGGGGACGAGCCAATTGGTATTCCGTGAGGATGTCCCTGAGGGAAAATGCCACAAGCAACATTCAAGGGTCGCTGTCTTTCTCACAAAAAGCAAATGGTCAGGTAATATTAACTGGTTTCGCTCTGTTGGATTTTAAAAATATGTTCAGAAGGCTCATTGAGTTAAACGTCAAGTGGAATGGTATGACCGCTGGACAACAGAACCTGCTTGTGTCTGGCGATGTACCGTTCATTGTGGGACTATGGGGAGTGTCCGCCTTTGCAGAACTATACAGACAGGATTCATCTTTCGTGAGAGTGAGATATAGAGCAGGTGCACTGCTAACAAGCGATGTTACTATTAATCCATTTGTAGAACGCTATCTGGTGTTGCCTGCTTTTGACACTACTGTGTCGGCAGTGTCCACAATGATGGGTGGAATCAGGATTAAAATCTATCGCAGTGATAATCTTTACTTTCCCTTTAAAGGGTTTAATATGGAATTGGTTTACTCTGGTGGCAACAGGATAACAGAAACAGGAGTTGGTTTTGTACACAGATTGGAAGGATGGAGCGACATAGCAATAAATATGCTCAAAGCAAGGGTGTTTTTTATTAGCATAAGAGGACAGGCATTGCTGGGAAACAACCTGCAGGAAGAAGAGGCATATTCAATTGGAGGCACTGGCTCAGTAATTGGACTTCCCGACGGTGAGTTCAAAGGATTCTGGTGGTCTGCTCTATTCCTGTCTTTTCGCAAATACTGGCAGGATTTGATTGTGGGACTTTTCGTCCAACCTGCTTATCTATCCAGTGTGCAGGGAGAACAACTACTATTAAGTGGGGGCTTTGAATCTCACTTTTTAC
This sequence comes from Bacteroidota bacterium, assembly GCA_015490475.1. Classification (GTDB taxonomy): domain Bacteria; phylum Bacteroidota; class Bacteroidia; order JAADEI01; family JAADEI01; genus JAADEI01. The sequence goes on along the minus strand of WFXT01000295.1, from coordinate 4,805 downwards.
TTGAAAAATCATATATTTCCATTATGCTTGCAGTTTCAACATATCCACAACAGGCAACTCTACTACAAAGATTTTATGTTCATATAAGTTATGGACTATGGAACAGACAGAAGTGATAGTTGGCTGGCTGGGTTTTCTTTTCATCGCCATAGGGGTGTATAACTCAAAGGGCGTGGTATGGAAGTGGCTACGAAGAGGAATTAGAGAAATTGTTGTTGTTCCTTTAACAGAATTGGGTGTTGTACTATGGCTTGTGACGGGCTCTCTTATGGTGATAATGTCAATGCTCATGCACTTACTGTATTTGCATCCAGAAACTGCCCTTGTAGTTCCCGTCATATTTCTATACAGGTTGCTATCTCATCTGTATTCAAAATGGCTAACAGAACAAAGCGAACCGTTATACTACCTTTCTGAAGAATGGCAGGTTATTATCTGGGTTGGGCTTGCTGGCGTCCTGCCCGCTATTATTCCAACAGGCAGTTTGCTCTATCCTGTCAAGACAGGACTTATTTATGTTGTCATAGCAATTGGAATAATGAGATGGCTGATTGGATTTTTCAAATCTTTTTCTTACCTGAAAGAGTATCATTTATACTATCTTATCTATCTTTGCAATGTGGAATTGTATCCTTTGTTGGGAGTATGGAGTCTTAAATCATCCTTTTCTGGTCTTGTTTTCTAACCATTAGAAATTAAGCAGTATGGGAAGAAGGAAGAAGAACACGGAAGGAGACGCTGTTAAAAAGAATGCCACAACACAACAAGAAGGCACTATTACCCATGATAAAGATAAGGAACCAGAGATAACCGAAGAACAACTGTGGCAGGGGATAAAGCCTGCCGAAAGGCAAAAGCCAATAAGAAAAATATTGCTTCCACTGAGTGATGAACGGGCATCTGCATATAAAACCCTTGAAAAGAAATATGATGTAGAAATAATTTTCCAACCATATCTGAAAATAGAACCCTTCTCACTAAAGGAATTTCGCAGACAGAAAATAAAACTGAATGAATATCGCACAATAATATTCACTAATAGGACTGCTGTTGACCTGTTCTTCCAATTCAGTGAAAAGTTAAATCAACCCATGCCTGCCGAAACCAAATATCTATGCTTGACAGAACAAATAGCATATTACCTTCAGAAGTATATTCCCTTTAGGAAACGGCGTATTGGCTGGGGCACGGGAGATGTGGAGTCAATGGCAGAAGTTGGGAAAGAGCGTTTCTCTGAATACCAACCCATGCTATATCCATGCTCTGACAAACCCAACGAAGCATTAATAGAAGCATTCAAGAAACGTGGGATAGAAGTGGTTCCCGCACCCATGTACAGAACGATATACTGCGAACTGCCTGTTAGACCAGAAGAAGTGGATATAGTGGCTTTCTTTACGCCTAAGGACGTACAGGCAATTACAAGTAACTTCCCTGAATTTGTTAAGAATCAGGGGGACATACTTGTTGCTGTGTTTGGTAAAAGAACAGAGGAAGAAGCCTTAAAATCAGGTTTTCGTGTTGACATCAAGGCACCAATAGGCAAATTTACTTCTATGGCAATGATTCTGGATGAATATCTCAAGCAGCGGCACAAAATACATGGAGAAGAATAGGGCTTTTAATCTTGGTCGCTAAATTAATTACCTTCATCCCAAATTCCTGTGTAACAGAAAAAACAGAGGATTATTCCATGACAGAACCACATAAGGAGAAGAGGTTAAATAGACTGGCTAATGCCAGAAGTCTCTACCTGAGGCAACACGCTGATAACCCTGTGGATTGGTATCCATGGGGCAAAGAAGCCTTTGAAAAAGCCAAAAAGGAGAACAAACCAATCCTTATTAGCATTGGATATTCGTCTTGTCATTGGTGTCATGTTATGGAGGAAGAATCGTTCAGGGACACTGCTGTTGCACGGTTTATGAATGAAAATTTTGTGTGCATAAAAGTGGACAGAGAGGAACATCCCGAAGTGGACGCTTACTACATGAAGGCTGTTCAAATGATGACAGGACGTGGAGGTTGGCCACTTAATGTTTTTTGCACGCCAGAGGGAGATCCATTCTATGGTGGAACATATTTTCCGCCAGAGCCCAGATTCGGAATGCCATCGTGGATGAATGTCCTACAGGCAATTAGCAACGCATGGAAAACAAAGGAATCAGAACTGAGGGAACAGGCACGAAAGGTAAGAGAAGCCATTTTACGTGAAGATGAGTTCATCGCACAAGATATTATCTTAAAGCCTTCCGAGAGCGACATAAGACCATTGTTAGATGAGGCCGTGAATGGCATCCTAAAGCAATACGATTCTAAATATGGAGGCTTTGGTTCTCAACCCAAATTTCCCGTGTTTCCAGTGCTTGACTTCCTGTTGCGTTATGGTGTTCTTACAAAGAATGACGAACCTGTCTCTGTCGCTCTTTTCTCTCTTGATAAGATGTTAAAAGGGGGCATATATGACCACTTGGAAGGAGGTCTGGCACGATATAGCACTGACAGGCATTGGCATGTGCCACACTTTGAAAAAATGCTATACGACAACGCACAACTAATAGGGCTTCTTGCCGATGCATATAAAATCACTAAAGACTCATTGTATCTTAAATATCTTGTGCATACGCTTGACTTCTTACGAGACTGGATGTTTGACTCTGAAACAGGCGGTTTCTATTCGGCAGTGGATGCTGACTCAGAAGGAGAAGAAGGTAAATACTATGTCTGGACATGGCAAGAATGGGAAGATGCGTTAGGGGAAGATGCACAATTGTTGGCTGATTATTTCGGTGTAACCAAAGGGGGTAACTGGGAAAACGGGAAAAATGTGCTTTATCTCAAGACAGAAATAAGCGAGTTAAGTAAAAATTATAATCTTTCCGAAGCGATAGTCAAAAAGAAAATTTCTGATGGTATTGAAAAGTTGATAGCATATCGTAGAAAACGAACCAAGCCGAACGTGGATACCAAGATCTTGCTATCGTGGAATAGCCTATTATTAAGCAACTTAGCCAGAGCAAGTGCTATTATAAATATTCCCGAGATGCATAGATTATATGAGTTTTTAGTGAAAGCATTCATTCGCCAAGAGAAAGACTCAATACGTGTTTTGAGAGTGTGGTATAGGACTTCGGGTGCCGAAGAGGAGGCAACTTCTTCTGAGGTGGCACTGTTTATTAATGCCCTTGTTTCTTACTACATGGCAACAGGACATGAAGATGCATTACTATTAGCCGATTCCCTAATGCAATATGCAATAAACTCATTCTATGACAGTTCCAGACGCCTGTTCACTGTTGGCAACAAGATTTCACAAGAACCCTTTCACAAGCAAGTTGAACTCTACGACCATCCCTATCCTTCACCAAATAGCATGATGGCTTTTAACCTTAGAATTCTGTACAGTTACATGCTAAATCCAGATTATGCACGCATATATGAACAGGTCATTGGACGCATGATAAAAACTGCTTCACAATATCCAATAGATTACACATTTTGGCTTACCGCATCTATACCCATGATATTTCCATTAAAAGAAGTTGTCCTAACTATTAAAGAGCCGTTCCTTCGTGAACTCAACAAACACTATTTACCCAATTGCATTATAGGGATTGCATACCTTGACACCAAGATACCCTTGTGCTCTGGTAAACATGCAAATGAGTTAAGGATTTATGTTTGTGAGAACGGAATCTGCCATAATCCTGCAACTTCTCTTGAAGATGCCTTGCGAGAAATCAGAAACTAACTAAAAACAACCTTGAAATGGCTAATTTCAAGATTCGCACAGGTACAGAAAAAGACTTTCCTGCTGTACTGGAAATGATCAAAGAACTGGCAGAATTTGAACGTGCACCAGATAAAGTAACCAACTCAGTTGAGAGAATGAAACAAGAAAAAGAGTTTTTCAACCTCTTGGTCGCAGAAGACAATAAAGGAAAAATTGTCGGCTTTGCTATTTATTTTCCTGCATATTTCACATGGACAGGCAAAGCGGTCTATCTTGACGATGTTTATGTTAAACCAGAATATAGAAGGAAGGGAATAGGTACTGCCCTAATCAAGAATGTTATTAAAGAGGCGAAGAGAGTAGGGGCTACACGGGTTCGCTGGCACGTCCTCAACTGGAATCACAGGGCTATTGAACTATATAAAAAACTTGGCGCTGAAATAAGTGACGAATGGCTAATGTGTGAAGTGTGGCTGCAGTAGTTTATTAAAATAAAAGGGGGGCAATTGCCCCCTTGAAAATTGATTTATTTACTCTTTAATGTGCATGAGGCGTTTGGATCAAAGTTTTTCAAGTTATTTTCATGCTTAGCACAACCCTCTTTTGCTTCTTTCTTTGTTGCATCCATTATTTCCGCTTGCGTCGTAACACCTGCATAGGTGCACTCACAAATCCAATCCTTCTTGCATCCTGCAAGGGCAACAGTTCCTAAAACCGCAAAAGTAACTAATGCCTTCTTCATTGTATTATGATTTTAATACTACGGAATTATACAACAAAATAAAAAAGTCGTTACTAAGTATTGTTATATCTGTGTTTTAGAGACATCTCTCACGTTCACTCTGCCCCTATTCATTATTACAGCTTAATAATGCTACCTCTTTCTACCTTATTAAAGTATAAATCCACAATTGCTTGCAAAAAAGACATTTTGGTGTTTTGTTCAGTTTAATCCTTTTGCCGTAAGTTCGTATTTTGATATGGACAAGCCTGCTGTTCTGGTTCTGGAAGATGGCACAGTGATTCATGGTCGGGCAATTGGAAAAGTGGGAACAACCACTGGAGAGTTGTG
>WFXT01000294.1 GCA_015490475.1 Bacteroidota bacterium | reverse complement strand
GTTCTGTTTTTCCGAATTTGGATCCATCCGCCCGTAAGAGTAAAGGACATGTTATGCCGTGGGCTTCACCTCCACCCTTCCGTCTGATAAGTTCAATTCCTGTGGTTATGTTGCCCCACTGGTCAGCACCACCTATCTGCACGGTTACATTATATTTATTATATAGATACCAGAAATCATATCCCTGTAGGAGCATGTAAGTAAATTCAGTGTATGAAATTCCACGTTCAAGGCGTTTCTTGACACTTTCCTTAGCAAGCATGTAATTTACTGTTATGTGTTTTCCAACGTCACGTAAGAATTCAATTAGAGATAAACTGCCAAGCCACTCATAATTATCATAATATTCGGCTTTTTGTGGAACAAGCCTTAAAAGATGTTGTATCTGTTTGATTAAGAATTGAGCATTCTCTTCAATCTGTTCGGGTGGTAAAAGAGGACGTTCTTTGTCTTTGCCACTTGGGTCACCAATCATTGCTGTTCCCCGTCCTATTACAATGACGGGTATGTGACCATGTCTTGCAAGATGAATTAGCATAGCTATAGGAGCCAGACTGCCCACATGGAGGGAGGGAGCAGTGGGGTCAAAGCCTAGATAGACCTTTCTGGACGAGCTGAGATGTTTTTCAATTCCTGCCGTTGTGTCGTTAATCAACTGTCTTTCATTAAGTTCTGAAATAATATGTGCTTTGTCCGTCTTCATTTTTTCAAAATTTCCGAACTTTGCATTGCTATGAGGTGGAAAACAATAATTGCAGGGATAGCGGTTTCATTAATAGGATTTGTTGTTCGTGCCCAGGAACCTGTCTCTGATTTTGAGATTCGTAACATGGTGGTTGAAGGTTTCAACGAAGTTAGGAAGGAAAATAATCTTGATACCCTGTTGTTGTTAGATGTTTTAGAAAGTGCGGCACGTCAGATGGTCCAAACGCACATGGAGACAAAACGTTCAGTAAGAGACAAAGAAAAGATTGCAAGCATCCTTGAGGAATATGGCGGGTATGGAGGTGCCAAATGGAAGGTTTTTAATGGTCGTGCATCAGTGAAAAAAGGAAAAAGAATATTGACACTTGACGAAGTGAAAAAGGAGTTGTATGCAAAGTTCATAAAGAAAAAGAGAAATGTTAAAAACCTTAAGGACCCAGATTTTGTTTACATGGGAGTTGCTGTTGGCATAGATGAGAAAGGGAAAGGTATAATCTATGTTGTTGTTGCAGATAAGAATGTTGACAACAGGGGAGCAGATAAGTCGTTACGTAAAGAATTACCCATTCGTTACACTAAAGGCAGGAAAGGCATTGCTCCCTATGACAAAAGTGCCTGTAAAGACTTGAAAAAGTTCAACTTTGACGGGTATTATAAGTTGTCTAAAGGAGTTTCAATAAGAGATAACAGGGTTTATCTGGAATATGATGATTTAACGGAATTGACACCGTTGCTAGATGCGCCCAAGGATGGCTTTGCCGTGGAACTGGTTCTTAAGAATCAATACCCTTGTGAGGGAGCAAATATTTTTGACAGGGCTCGTCAATTCAGAGGATTTGTGTTTCGCCCCAGATATAGCAAGAAAATACTTTCTGCCAACGAAGGTATTAATAATCTAAATGTTGCCATTGGAAAGGTGCCTGGACGAGTGCTCAAAAAGTTAGACCTTGCAGGAGAATACGAATTAAATTTGATTATAATTCAGAATAAAACGTTCTGTAAGAGAGTTGTTCCGGGCTTCCAAGAAGAGGTCTCTTTTGATGTCCCCATGGATTTGGTTCTTTATCCAGATACATTCTATCGTGAAGGAGATAAAAGATTTAAGCCAACCAAGGAGAAGCATGTTATTGAGTTCAAGATAAAGTTTGAGAAGGGGAAATATGAGTATAAACTTGAGGATGTAGCGCCAATTCTTGATACTCTTGATGTTCCTGAGTTTACTATAGATTCAATATTTATAGAAGCACACTCTTCTATTGAAGGTGATTCGGCAATTAACGCAGAATTGCAAATTAAGCGTGGACAGACAATTGCGCAAGCGATCCTTGAGAAGTACAAAGCACTTTCTAAAAAGGTAAGGGTTGTATATGATGACTCATGGGAGATGTTCAAGGAACAAATTCGTAAAGATCCAGATTACGGCTGGCTTGCTGACACTACAAAAGCCTATGTGAGAGAAAGGCTAAACAGAGACCCGGTGCTTCTCAAAAAATTAGAACCGTTATTGCAAGAGCAAAGATTTGCACGAGTTGTCCTGTATGTTACTGTTGACATAAAGGGCGGGGCTGAATTAAGATATTTCCAAAGGAAAATGGACCAGGCTCTTCAAAAGAAGGATGTCCGACTTGCCCTTGGAATACAACGCTACCTGATTTCTCAGGTTGTCAATGGCAGATACTCGCCTGATGTAGTATTGAATCTTAAATTGCCGACGGACCCTGCGTTCGCACAGTTACATCTTAATAGGGTGTGGATGGAATATAAATATGTGGATTCTGGAGTAGTCAAGGAAAAACACTGCCAAGAATTGAAGAAATGGGATAGGTTCCTTACCCGAAATGAAGTTTATCAATACAACACAATTGTATGCAAGCTGAAGTTTGAAGAGCCAACGGAGGAAGAAATTGAACAAATTCAGGAAAAAATAAAAGCCCTGAGGAGTTCACCCATCAGACCAGAAGACATAGACCGTATGGACCTGTATTTCAATATTATGATTCTTGATAGACTTGTTGAAGAATATGAACCCGGGGACCCTGCTCTTACAGAGCGACTGAACTATATAAAACAACTTTTCAAACCCGAACAATATGATTGGCAGTGGAACGGAAAGATTGCATTATTGGCATTGAAGTCCGGAGACCCACAATACTCTATATCCCTGTTAGAAGGAGGTCTAGTCCGTAACATACCGGCAGGAGAGGACTTTTATAAATTCTATGCCTACTTAGTTAGTTGGGATGATGATAAAATTGCAACTATGCAATATAGACGTGCTTTGTATGGCTGGTATGATAAAGACCCAGTGGAAGTTTGCGATAAATTAGGCAAAACGGGAGAAGGCCCGTCAATTCAGTCAACAGATGACCCGTATATTAAACTCCTCAAATGTAAAAAGTGTAAGTAGTTGCAATAAAAAAGTCTTTTTAGAGGGAAATGATTCCAAGATAGATTAGGTATAGTGCCATAAAGCGTAGGAATTTCCCTATTAGTATCCATAGAAATGAAAGAACAGGGGATGCTTTAAATAGTCCGAGGACTGCAGGGATAGCGTCCCCAATAATTGGGAGCCATGCCATGATGCCTGAAAAAGGACCATACTTGCGAACATACTTTTCCACTTTATTGAGGTGTTCAGAAGACACTAATTTGTGCAATAGGGGACTGCCGAGCCATCCGAGAACGTAGTTTGTCATGGAACCAAGTGTGTTGCCTATCGTTGCAGTTGTAATAACCAAAACTACTGGAATATCTTGAATTAAATAATGAGAAAATACCACTTCTGCTGCGCCGGGAAGAATCGTGGCAGAAGAAAAAGTCGCTATGAACAAACCCAACAATTCTTTCCAGTAATACGTGATTAACTCTATCATCTGGGAAGGTAAAGATAACTTAAATGGTTTGTATCATAGGCAAGATTTAACTTAGTTGATTATGAGAGTGTTCTTCGTTGGGTTATATCCTTATAAAATGGCGCCTTCGCAGAAGTTTAGAATTGACCAATTCATTCCTCTGCTTAAAAATAGGGGTATTGAATTCATTTATTCAAGTTTGTTATCAGAACAGGAATATTTATTGTATCGTCGGAAAGGACAAATACTTCTGAGAAGTAAGATTTTTATTGCACAGATATTTCGCAGGGTTAAGGACATTGTGGCTATCAGAAAAGCAGATATAATGCTTGTTCACAGAGAGGCAACATTTTTTCCTGTTCCGTGGATGGAACTATTGCTTTACAGCAAAGCGAAAAAAGTCGTTTATGACATTGATGATGCTATATGGCTTCCACAGCCGGACGGTCTGTTACAACGACATAAGAAAATACCTGTCTTAATCAGGAATGCAGACGTTGTTATCGCAGGCAATAGATTTATAAAAGAACATATAGAACGGGAAGGATGGAACAAAAATGTAGTTGTCATTCCATCGGTAGTTGACACGGACGTCTTTACAATACCTGAGGGAGAAAGACAAGACAAAAGAGGTGTAGTAAGGGTGGGCTGGACTGGTAGTCCTTCTACCTTTAAGACTGTTTTTATGCCTTTTGCAAATGTGTGGAGACGAGTCCTTGAAAGTACAAACCCAAAGATTGAGTTTCACATTATGGGAGCAGGAGAGTATAAACATTTGTTCCCTGAGGGAATCTATCACGAGTATTTGCCAGATAAAGAAGTTACATTTCTGCACAATGTTGATATTGGAATAGTTCCAGTTCCAGAGGGTCCATGGATGAAATTTAAGAATAACATCAAGTTATTTATGTATATGGCGACGGGATTACCTGTTGTGGCTTCAAGAATCGGTATTAATCAAGAGGTTATTGAGGAGGGCAAAAATGGGTTCTTAGCAACGACACCAGACCAATGGTATGAAGCAATAATGACACTGGCGAAGGACACTCAATTGCGTCAAAGGATGGGGAAATATGGTAGGCAGGTGGTGGAAGAAAAATATTCCGTAAAGGCATGGGTTGATAAATATGTTGACCTGTTTAAGAGTCTTGCCTGATTTTCCATTTGTTTCATATCTTTGATAAAACCACAGTTCCTTGAAACTTGCGATTTTACTTATTGGAGTTTTAATCCTGTTGGGACATATACTGGAGGAGTTTTATAAAAAAACACAGATTCCCGATGTATTGTGGTTAACAACTCTTGGGTTAATTCTGGGACCTGCTTTTGGACTTGTTTCGCCCGAAGATTTTGGCAAGGTGGGACTGATATTCTCAAAAGTGGCACTTATAATTATACTATTTGAAGGGGGACTTGATATGCATATTAAAGAAATGACGAAACCATTGCGTATAGCAACAATACTGGCAATTACAGGATTTGTGTCATTCGCTATTACCGCTGGATTTATTGGGTATATATTCCTTGGATTGGGTCCATTACAGGCTATCATATTGGGTTCTATTCTTGGAGCCACGTCGGCAATAGTAGTAGTTCCAATGCTTAAGGGACTTAATGTAAGCAAAAACGTTCAGGACATTTTATTCCTTGAAAGTAGTCTGAGTGATGTGTTGGGCATTGTCGTTACTCTGGCTTTTCTGGAGGCATACATGCTTGGAGGGAGTGTTTCGGTGCCCAAAGTAATAGGAACAATTCTCACGTCGTTTATAATGGCTTCAATAATAGGTGTTTTGGGAGGCTTTGTATGGTCATATCTGGCAACACGAATAGAAACATTAAGGCAAACAACCCTTAATACGCTTGCCGTCCTTTTTGTCCTGTATGGTATTTCCGAGATGCTTGAATATAGTGGTGCCATTAGTGCCCTTGCTTTCGGACTATTCCTTGGAAATGCTAAGTATTTGTCTTTCAATTTTCTTAAAAAGTACATTCAATTTGTACCGGAAGGGGTGACAGAAAAGGAACAATATGTTCTCAGGGAAGTTGTCTTCTTTGTTAAGGTCTTTTTCTTTGTTTTTCTTGGCATATCAATGCAATTGACTGATTTGAAAGCCGTTTTGATAGGAATAACTATAATAGTGGCATTTTTATTAGTGCGGTCAATAGTGGTGAGAAATATAATTGGACGGAAGTTTTCTTTGCGAGAAGCAACGGTTATGTCTATTATGATTCCAAGGGGATTGGTTCCTGCTGTCCTTGCCAGTCTGGTGGTTGAACTGGGTGTGGAACAAGGTTACATAATCAGAGAAGTTAGTTATGCAGTTATACTATTTTCAATACTTGCTACTGCAATGCTTGTCCTTGCGATGGAAAACACACGTATTGCACGACTGTTCGGGTGGCTCTACAGGGAAAGTCCGCATAAACCAGAACAGTAGTTATGCCATTGAGATACATAAATGACCCGGTTTATGGTATGATTCCTGTGAGAAGTGGCTTGATAGCCCAGATCATTGACCATCCATTCTTTCAGAGATTAAGGCATATTAAACAACTTGGGTTTACATACATGGTTTTTCCGGGCGCTGTACACAATCGCTTTCAACATGCATTAGGGGCTTATTATTTAATGCAAAAGGCTATAGAGACCCTAACAGATAAAGGATTTGACATATCTGATATTGACAGAACTGCTTTGCAGGTCGCTATACTGCTTCACGATGTTGGGCATGGACCCTTTTCCCACGTTTTTGAGCGTCATATCCCTGTGTCTCATGAGGAGGTTTCAAGGCATGTTATGACACAATTGAGAGAGGAAATATCGGAGGAAAAGGAAGTGATAGATAGAGCCATAGAGATTTTCACAGGACAGGTAAAACAGCCTTATCTGCATCAATTGATTTCTTCACAGGTGGATATAGATAGATTAGATTATCTTGCACGGGACAGTTTTTATGCAGGTGTCTCAGAAGGCATGGTGGGATATGAGCGTATAATACGTCTCTTGACATTAACTGAAGATAATCATTTGGCTTTTGAACACAAAGCATTGTTTTCTCTGGAAAGATTTCTGTGGAGCAGGTATCTCATGTATGTGCAGGTTTACACACACAAGACAGTTCTTGCTATTGAGGAAGCCTTTTCAAAGTTAATATCATACTTGCGAGAGAAGATGAATGACATAC
>WFXT01000293.1 GCA_015490475.1 Bacteroidota bacterium | reverse complement strand
TGAGTGTCAAAGGCTTTATTGGGGGCAAAATCTTAATTCCCTGAATTATAGGAACTCCCTTTTTATATAGTTTTCCTGATTTTAGTTTGCCAAATTGTTCTTTCAATAGTTCCTGTGCATCCGGGTTTATTACTACATCTATCAGTTTCTGAGGCAATTGCGAATGCAAGTCAATAAAAGGAATTGCTTCCGCACCCCACAATACACCACTGACTTCCTCACCACTATCTTCCCACGTAATCAATCGCATAACGCAATGTGTTATTCAAGAGAATCTTAGCGATGCACTTCCTCAATTACATTCAACCATTTCAGCCATAGCCTGATAAAGAGCCTGTTTTTCCTGCTGGTCCTGAACAGAGGCATATATTTCATCAAGTTTTTCTTGCAATTCCTTCAAACGAGGGTAGATTTTCTCTTTTTCGGCTGCCGATGTCCCTTCATCTGAATATTTGCACCACAGTTGGTTATATTCCTGCACGAGGCTGTTCCAATCGTAATTTTCGGCACTAACCTCTGAGGGTTGTTGGGGCTCTGCTTGGGGCTGTGCTGGTTGTTCCTGCTCCACTGCTTCCGTTTTAGGTTGTTCCGTTTCTGTCACTTCTCCAGCATCCTCAGACGAGTCAGACTGACATGCAACAAAGGTCAAACCGGCAACCATAACCAGCATCATCAGTTTCTTCATAACCATCATGATTTTATGCCAAAGATAAGGCAACTCTGTTATTCATAAAGATTTTATCGCTTCTTTAAGGTCTAAAAGGAATTCTTCCAATTCGCCAAGTCGGTCGTATAGTTCAATCAACTTCTTACGCTTTTTATCTTTGCCCGCAAGCAATTGGTTAACCTGTTTCAAAGGCATCTTCAGGTCCTCCACAAGACGCTTAACTTCTCTGAATTTCTGCACCTGTTCGTATGTATATAGCCTGTGTCCGCCCCGTGTTCTGCGGGCTTTCAGAAAAGGCAAATGTTTCTCCCAATAGCGAATCCGGTTTATAGAAACTCCCAATATTGATGCCACTTCTCCTATGCGAAAATATCTTTTTTTGTCACTCATAGTAAAGCCAATTATTGTCTGGACTGCGAATAATGACTCGTGGTTGCTTATCAGATGCCACATAACCAATGATGCGAGCAGAAATGTCAAATTCAGATGCCATTTCTATTATCTTCTCGGCAGTATCTCTATCTGTATATATTTCCATCCTCCATCCCATATTGAACACTTGATACATTTCTTTCCATGAAATTTCACCTGTTTCTTGAATCAACCTAAACACAATGGGCGGGGCAAACGGACTATCTTTAACCACTCGCAATGGCTTATCCTTAATGAAATTAAACACCTTGGTCTGCCCTCCACCAGTGCAATGTATTATTGCATCTATTTTATTTCGGAATTTCCTTAAAACATTTATCATCAATGGCAGATAAGTGCGAGTGGGGGCAAGCAAAACATCCGCAATAGTCAAATCACAACTGACCTTTGACCCAAGGTAATACGGACCTTGATAAATAACACTAAAAGGCAATGTGTCATCAACTGTTTCAGGATATTTTTCTGCATATTGCTTGTTGAGAAGCGTATGCCTTGCCAGAGTGATACCATTGGACCCTATACCGCTATTATACGAAGTCTCGTAAGAAGCCATACCAAAGGAAGCAAGCCCTACAATTACATTACCCTCCCGAGGTTGGGTAGGTATTATTTCGTCTTTATTTGCTTCTGAATAGACAGAGAAGCCGACATCTATTGTTCGGACAAGGTCTCCCACATCAGCAGTCTCTCCGCCAAGATGCTTTATTTCAACACCATATTCTTTCATTTGATTAATAAACTCCAGTGTTCCCTGAATAATGGCTTCAAGAACTACCCCGGGGATTCTGTGCTTATTACGGGCAATGTTATTAACTATTGCAAACTGTGAAACAAACCCATTACATAACAAGTCATCCGTGTTCATAACAAGAGCATCCACGGCTATGGATTGCCACACATTGAGATTTCCTGTTTCTTTCCACATCAAGTATGCCAGAATTGGCTTTGTTCCTGCCGTATCAGTATGCAAAGACATATAAGACTCTGGCTTGGTAAAATGCTGTGAAATTCGCACAAAGGAATTGGGAATTTCAGAAGGGGGTAACTGGTTCACTGCCCTATGAACCTCCTGCTTGGTTGCCGATACACCCAATTGTTCGTATCTGTCACCCATAATGTTGCTAAATTAAAGTGCTTAAAGATAAGAGTTTTTCTCTTTTTCATATTATATAGCAATGGTATTGGCTTGCTTACACAGTTTCAGAATTTCAAAGAAAATGCTTTATACCTGAAAAGGCTTCTCCCATTTGCATGATGTTCTACATACCTTTGTTCTCGCCTATCTCAAATAAAAAAGAGCCATGAAATGGCACATAACTCTTGCAATTATCAACATTGCCGTGCTTAAAACGTTTGCCCAGATAACCATGCTGGACACCGTTACTATTTATTACAAAAAGTCAAAGGGCTCGGACATTGCTGTTCAACCATATCGGTCTCTAAACACTACTCTTTCTATGATTCCGTCTTTATGGCTGGTCGCCAGACAGCCTGACCTTATTCAGGCAGATCTGAATTTGCATGGACACACATTTGAATCATCACGTCTCAGATTTGGAAACATTGAGTTCTATGACCCGCAAACAGGACATCATAATATGAACATCCCTGCTGGAAGAACTTCTTTTGAAATAACGGCATGGGAAAGTGAAACGCCTCAGGTCAGATTCAGGAAGCAAAGGGCAGTGCTTACGGAAACGCAGTTTGTCCAATGGGGCAATGAAACTTCACTGGCAACCTACAATGAAATCACTTCGCGTGAGTTAAATGCTGGCTTTTCACTCAGTAAATTTTTCAAGCATTTTTTTATACGACTTTCGCCTGACAGTGCATCATGGATAGGGTTCAGACACAATTCTTTTGATGCAACGGGAATGTATGCACCTGCATCCATATTACCATATGCCTATGAGCAAACATCTGTCCTGATGACTTATTTCCATAAAGGCAATCTGGAAGGCATTTTCAGGCTTCACTCTGACCAGTTCCAATATCTATATGCTTCTTCACGGGGCGACACATTTGCTCTGTCCAATAGTCATTTTACGTGGCTGTCAATAAGCAGGTATGAGCATCCTATTTCATTTGGGACACTGCTCTTCAATTTCACCGTTGATGGTATTTCTAACAACAAAGTTTACGATGCGACAGGAAATCATTTTGTTTACAGGCTAATCCCGATGGCTGGTCTGCGAGGACAAATAAAATCATGGCATTGGAAGGCAACGATTCAATGGAATGCTACATCTAATTACTTGCTTCCTGACATTGAGATTTCCCACAAAGGCAACATTTACCTGTCCGCTGGATATAATGGTAGATATCCGTCTTATAATGAACTTTTCTATAGCGACCCTGTTAATAAGCCTGACACCACAAGAGTGCCAGAACAATGGTTATTTCTCTATGCTGGCATTATGAAAAATAGGTATTCTGCTATAGTGCTGGGTAGATATTTCATTACTCTGAGAGACTGGATAAAAACAAGTGATGGAACTACTTGGCAGGCAGGGGCAATTTCCAACGTCGGATTTGTTGGTGTTGAAGCCTTATGGAAATTCAAACCATGGTTCCATGCTTCCCTTTCGGCATACAAATTCTTCTTAACCGACTCAATGCTTGCCAGAATGAAATATGTCGGCAGAACACCACTTGTCAAATTTGGCATAGTTACCACATGGGCTTCCCTATTGTTCGTATATCAACCTTTGATTGAACACATGAAGCAAATGGTTTTGCTGGACATTCATATTCCACTAAAATGGCGCCAATGGCTATTTGCTTTTGGGGTCCGCAATGCCCTGAATCAATATGTGGCAACACCATGGCAACAACCACAAAGAACATGGTTCATAAGTGTTACATACCATCCTGAGAAAAAGTAACGTAGTGGAGCCGACGGGACTCGAACCCGTGACCTCCGCGTTGCGAACGCGACGCTCTAGCCACCTGAGCTACGGCCCCTAGTTTTGCTTTCCGACAGTCAAAATTAAAGCATAGTCCTTTATCCCAAAACCTCATATCCATAGTTAAATTAACTAAGACTTGATACTGGAAAATAAAGGCAAAGGGATTCAAAGCAAATGCACATAGCTAATTAAAAACTTGTGTCTATTATGCAAATCAAAGACCTAACAACATTGGAGGACTTGAAGCGATTCCTCAAGAAATTCTTTAAAAACCAAGATGTGAAAATATATCTGTTTGGTTCGCGAGCAAGGGGCGATAATTCAGAATTCTCAGACGTTGACCTGGCAATTTTATCAAGCGAAGAAATCTCAGATAAAATAACAATATTGAAAGAATTACTTGAAGAAAGCAATCTGCCTTTTAAAGTGGATTTGATTGACCTCAAAAAGGCTTCATACTTAAAAGAAATTGTCAAAAAGGAAGGAATCAGATGGCTATAGAGAGACTGTTGGCTGACTTTGGAAAAGCTCTGGATAGACTTGAAAATGCCTATATCAGAGCAATTGAATATAAAGAAACAGATTACTACGAGTTTTTTTCGGGATAGCTCAATCCAAAGGTTTGAAATCTGTGTTGAGCTTATGTGGAAATCGGTCAAGAAGTTTTTAGAAGAATTTGAAGGAATTACCTGTAGGTCCCCTAAAGGTTGCATTAGGGAGTTGCTCTCAGTAGGATTGATTTCTGAAAATGATTCTATAGAACTTAGGCGGATGATTGATAACAGAAGCATTACAGTTCACACTTATCATCAGGAAATAGCGGAACAGATATTTGGAAATATTGGTTCGTACATAGGGTTGATGCGTAAAATTCTAAGTATTATCAAAGGTTCAGGAAGTTCTGGTTGATATATAAAAGGCTACTACAATCCCTAAATTTGTCTAAAACCATTATTTATGTCGTTTACCTATATTTGCGACAAGAACAAGACAAAGCAAATAATAATGAAAGTGGAGAGTTACGACAAAGAAAAAAGGATAGCTTCTCACGCTGACTTCTGGAGGAATAAGAGTATAGAAGTTTTAAGCCATACACAGAATTTAGTGCTCATGATATGTATGGCTGTTATGGCTTACATAATCGAAGGAGACATGCGGTCAGAGTTAAAGTTTAAGAGTAGAATGGACTCTGAAAATTACCTTGCTTGGATTATGTTTTTTGCAATCTTTGTATCTATTGTTCTTGGATTATTAGGTTTGTTAAGCAGATTGATCGACTTTAGGTTGCAAAGGCAACTATCGCAAATTAGATATGATAAGTTTAGAAAATCTGAAGGTAGTAGTGACCTTTATTT
>WFXT01000292.1 GCA_015490475.1 Bacteroidota bacterium | reverse complement strand
CTCCACCTCGGATCCCCACCTGCAAATCCATGAATATATTAGCTCACGGACCAATCTAATAAAATACCACATGGTAATAAGCACATAGAGTGCTTTTATTGTTGAAAGCAAAGAGATTTCTATTTCTTCAACCCTGATTATGTAGAACCGCCCTAATCTATCTGTGAAATTATGTATTGGATACACCGCATCAATTGCCTGATAGACAACGGCAATAGACAATAAAGCCATGAATCGCTTGAACTCCCTTTTCCACTGGTTATGAGAAGACAGCTTCCTAAATAAAATTGGCAACAACAAGTAAAGCAGTACAAATCCTATCACATACCATAGGGCAGTCACAACTCCTATCCAATCTCTTTCAAACAATGCCTTCATACACTTCAATATATTCTTGAACCTAAAATTACGTTTTCGGGAACTTTTTGGAATCACCCCTGTGTTATAGATTACCGAACGTTGGGCGATGAGCCCGACGGAAAATGGCCCCATAGTTTAACGGCTAGAACACCGGCTTTTCAGGCCGGGGGTCCGGGTTCGATTCCCGGTGGGGCTGCAAGGCTTTGGATGCTTTTCTATTTTAGTATGTCTGCTACACAGATAACGTTATTGAAACTCCCAGAACTGTTTTAATCTGCAAATATCTCAAATATTCTGTTGCACTCATATCAGGTCCTGCAACGTCTGTATCATAAATCACGTGGACAAAGTATCCCATACCTAACCATTTGGTTAATTTAAAAGAGAGTAATGTCTCCCAATTGATGTCAGGGATCTGTAACTGCTGATAAGCCATAAAAGCTTCAAATCTGGATGATACAGTAGCAAACCTATATGTCAAATTTAACTTAATCAGCACATAAGCACCTGGTTCATAGCGTTTTGATTGTCCTTTGGGAACTCCATATCGTTGAACCATAGGCAATTTTTCATTAATTAATGTTGCTTTAAGTGTTATAGGTGATAGAAACGATTCTACATATTTACCATTCAGAGTCAGTCCTGTCGCCATTACTATCCATGCAGGGGAAAACAGTGAGGAAAGAACACCCCCTGTATCGTCTTTAGTAATGCTAATTTGAGTCTTCAAGTCTCCTAAAAGAGTTAAAGAAACTTTTTCTGATATTTCTCTATTTCCAAATACTGATAAACCAAGGTAATCGTCAGTCTTGCTAAGTGGCTCACCATGGGGCTTTACAAAGCCGTAGGAAATGCGTAAGTTACCCTTTAAATTCCACTGTCTCCATTTTCTAATAGCGTCTGATAACCAAACTATGTTAAAAGTTGTTTGAGGCTTTCCGCCTGTTGCCCAATTTATAAGGTCAGTACGATTAAAATTTACTACCAAAGATGTAGAAAAGTCAAGCGAAGCTGAATCATTTTGAAGGGAATTTAAATCCTTTATTTTAGTTTCAATATCTAATGTTTCCTGTGCATTCACCGACTTTACTAAGACAAGCAATATTGTTACCCATTGCAATTTGGTTAGTAAGTCTTTCAAATCTATATTTTAAGAAAAATTTAACCTAACTACTTAACATTTCACAGACTGTCTCAATTCCTTTTCTAAACAAATCAAGCCTAAAATGTTCATCGGGGGCGTGAATTCTGTCTGACTCAAGTCCAAAACCCATTAGGATAGGATGCATTCCTGTTTTGCGTTGCCAGGTGGCAAGAACAGGGATAGAGCCTCCAGTGTACACAGGTATTGGCTTCTTACCAAAAACCTTCTCCATCGCTTCTGATGCCTTTACATAACCCCAGAAGTCAAGAGGTGTTTTTACTGGGTCTCCACCATGGAATGTCTTAACCTCAAACCTGATACCCGGAACTTTAAAATCTTCAACAAATTTTTTGAATTCCTCATTTATTTTCTGCCACGACTGATTAGCAACCAACCTAAAGGAAATTTTAGCGTGAGCCTCGGCAGGTATAATAGTTTTTGACCCTTCCCCTATATAGCCTCCCCAAATACCATTAACATCCATTGATGGTCTGATTGTTGCTGATTCAAATGGGGAAAAGCCAGCCTCACTAACAAGAGTGTCAACATTCAAAGATGCTTTTATTTCATCGTTGTTCCATGAACCCTGCCTGACAAGGTCCCTTTCCTGCGGGCTCAGTTCTTCAACATCATCATAGAATCCTGGAATCATTATTCTGCCTGTAATGGGGTCCCTCAAAGCAATTATTAAATGTGCCAATGCATGCACAGGATTTTGAACAGCACCACCGTATGTTCCGGAATGCAAATCATGAGAAGGACCATATGCAGAAACCTCAAAATAACAGATTCCCCTCAAACTTACTGTTATGCCTGGTTTGTCCGGACCGGGAAGAGCAGTATCAGAAACCAGAACCATTTCGCCCTTCATGGATTCATAGTTATTCTGTATATACTTTTCAAGGTTTGGGGAACCTATCTCTTCCTCCCCTTCAATCAAAAACCTGAGGTTGTATTTTAATTGACCCGTCTCATTGAGTAGCTCAAGGGCTTTAACATAAATGAATAGTTGTCCTTTGTCATCACTGGCTCCTCGGGCATAAATAGCACCGTCCCGGATGTGGGGCTCAAAAGGGGGTGTTGTCCATTGGTCAAGCGGGTCAGGTGGTTGAACGTCATAATGTCCATAGATCCATATCGTCGGGGCATTGTCATCAACATTTTTTTCTGCATACACAAGGGGATATCGTTCCGTTGGTATCAGTTCCACTTTATCTGCTCCGGCTTCTTTCAATGCTTTTATTAGCCAATCGGCACATTCAAATACATCGTCTCTGAAGCGGGGGTCTGCACTAACGGATGGAATTTTCAAAAATTCCTTAAGCTCTGACACAAACAGTTCAAAATTATCTTCAATTAGCGTTTTCCAATCCATATAAGCATTTTAAGCAAAAATACACATATTGCTTTTACTCATCTTATTCAAAATACCTTTCAAGAGCGGCTTCGTATAACGATTTCCACTCTGTTATTTTCCCCCAATCATTGCCGGCAATATCAATTTCACTATTAGTGACCTCACCAACAACCAATGCTGGAACGCCCTTCTCACGAGCCAACTGCATAATTTTAGAGACCGATTCTCTATCTGTGGAAACAATAGCTCTGCTTTGTGCCTCTCCAAACAGGAACCCATCAGGACGAACGCCTTCAGGAATTTCTATGCGGAATCCTTTATTTCCATGTATTCCACTTTCCAATAAAGCAATCCACAATCCCCCTTCTGAAAGATCATGAACAGATTTAACCATCTGCTTTCTGATCAATTCAGATATTAAATTATGAACCTTACTCTCCATATTCACATCAAAAACAGGTGCAGGACTATGCTTTACCTGATGGTGAAAAATCAGATATTGCGATGATGCTATATCATCAGAAGCAGGCCCAAGTAAGATAATAACATCTCCCTCATCTTTAAAAGAAATTGACACAACCTTGTTGGGTTCATCAACAATACCGACAATTCCAATTACTGGTGTGGGCATTAT
>WFXT01000291.1 GCA_015490475.1 Bacteroidota bacterium | reverse complement strand
TTGACTCGTTCATTGCTCAGAACCTCTGTTACGACAACTTTTATCCTACCATCATCAAATAGGATTTCTTCGCCCGGCTTCACATCTTTGCCAAGATGTGGATAAACAATGGGTATCTCATCCTGTTTATCGCTTTTTTCTGCTACGACGAGAAAAATTTCCTGACCCGGTTCAAGATTGATAGGAGACTTTTCTAATAGTCCTACACGTATTTTGGGACCTTGCAGGTCTGCCATTATTGCCAATCGGCGTCCTGTTTCCCGTTTTATTTTCTCAATGTGCTCAAAAACCCTGTCCAGTTCTTCGTATGATGCATGGGAAAAGTTAAAACGAAGCACATCAACCCCTGCTTCAACCATTTTCATCAATACCTCAGGGTCTTCGCAGGCAGGTCCCACAGTGGCTATTATCTTGACATGTCTGTTGTAATAAGACATTGCTCAAATTTTTTTATTATCCTTTTGCGAAGTTGTATTGGCAACTCTAGAACATATATTTCTTCTTGAAGTAAAATTATATCATTCCAGACATCTTCTTTGTGATCAAGGAAGAAATCTCCAACCATGAAAAGCACACTGCTTGCTTTAAAGGGTAATTTTATATTAGAAGCCTTAAGCCAGTGGTTGTCAACAAGGAAGGTCCATGCCGAAGAAGACGTGTCGTGATATCCAAACCATGCAGAAGAGCATTTTTCAGTCATTTCGTGTATTAATTGTAATCTCCATGAAAGTTTCTTGTTCAGCAACCATGCAAATCCGAGAATGTTATAAGGACCAGTAAGACAAATAGCATCAATGAATTGCTCAATGGGAACCCGCTTTCTTTGTTTGTACTTTATCATAGCATTAGCAGGTGCTACAATGATTTAAAGAAGGATATTGTTTTTCTGACAACGGTTTTTAGTGGCTCAACAAGGTCATTTTCCTCGTAAGGGTGTTTTCCACCGAAAGTGTGTGTACCTCCTTTAATGATTTGAAGTTCAACAGAAGGATTGGCTTCCTTTAGTCGGAAAGCGTCTTCCACTGGGACAGTCTCATCACTGTCTCCATGCACTATTAACACAGGAACATTTAGTTCTCTTATCCTTTTCAGAGGGTTGTAGCGTTCTTCGTTGTTTTTAAAGTCCAGATAAACTTCGTATGAATAAGGCAATTTTTCTCCTGTTCGTTTGTTTTCAATGTAAATTATGCCTTCTTTTTTCCACTTTTCAAGTAAGTCTTTATCCCAGTGTGAAAAAAATTCGGCGGGTGCATTCCATGTGGCTATTCCATGGCAATTAAATTCAGCCCCTGCTATGATTGCCAGTGCCCCTCCCCTACTATGTCCTACGAAAAATAATTTGTCTCCCCGGAATTCTCTGGCAGGAAATTCTTTTGAATAAATCCAGTTGATAACACTTTCAATGTCTTTAAGGTCTCGGGAGATCGTCCATCTGCTAAATAAATCCTTATTAACAAAGGACTCAGGATGGTCTATTGAAGTGCCATTGTGGGAAAAGTTAAATGTTATTGTAATAAACCCGTTTTCTGCAAATTCTCTGGCTACTTTCTGCCATGGTCCCCAATCTTTGAAAGCCTTGAAGCCGTGCAGAAAAACCAAAACAGGCTTGTTTTCTCCTTTGGTGTAGAAGAGGTCTGCAAGAAAAGGTTTTCCATCTGCTCCTTGCAATAAATAATTTCTGTCAACTATAATTTGTGGCATGTGGAAGGATTTGCACAGTATGCTTTAAAGTCCATAAAATCGTTTGAGAGTAGGACCAGCATATACTGCATCAATACCAAGTTCTTCCTCTATGCGTAGAAGTTGATTATACTTTGCGGTTCTTTCTCCTCGTGCTGTACTTCCGGTTTTTATTTGCCATGTGTTGAGCCCCACTGCTAAGTCCGCAATGGTCG
Source organism: Bacteroidota bacterium (assembly GCA_015490475.1). GTDB lineage: Bacteria > Bacteroidota > Bacteroidia > JAADEI01 > JAADEI01 > JAADEI01. The sequence continues at coordinate 2,551 of WFXT01000291.1, read as the reverse complement.
TGTCTTCTGTTTCTCCGCTTCTGTGACTCATGATTGTACCATACCTATTTCTCTGTGCCTCTTCAACGACAAGAATGGTTTCTGTCAATGTGCCCACCTGATTTGGTTTGACAAGGATGGCATTGGCGACCCCTTGCCTGAAACCTTCTAATAGCCTATGCCTCTGTGTTACAAACAGGTCATCACCAACGAGTTGAACTTTACTTCCAAGGGTCTCTGTCAATAATTTCCAGCCATCCCAATCATCTTCTGCAAGTCCGTCTTCAATGGAAAAAATTGGATATTTCTCTGTCCATGTTTTAAGAATGTTGACGAGGTCTGAAGAAGTGAGAAACTCCTTCTCAAAGGAGTAGGCATTTTTCTCTGGGTTGTATAGTTCCGTGGCAGCAACATCTAAGGCAAGGTAAATATCTTCTCCCGGTTTATATCCTGCCTTTTCTATGGCTTCAAGAATAAATTTGATTGCCTCCTCATTTGAAGATAGAGATGGTGCATATCCTCCTTCATCTCCCACATTAGTACTATAACCACGTTCTTTAAGAAGTTTGCCCAATGCATGAAATGTTTCTGCTCCAGCACGTAATGCTTCCTTGAAAGTTTCAAATCCTATAGGAACAATCATAAATTCCTGTATGTCAACATCATTGTCGGCATGCTTACCACCATTGAGAATGTTTATTAATGGCACAGGCAGGAAACCTCCCCTTACTCCTCCTATGTATCTGTATAGAGGAATCCCTAATGAATCTGCTGCGGCATGTGCAACGGCAAGGCTGACTCCCAGAATAGCGTTTGCCCCCAAGTTGCTTTTGTTCTCTGTTCCATCAAGGTCAAGCATTATCATATCTATTCCCGTCTGGTCTCTAACATCATGGCCGACGATATGTTCAGAAATTTCTTCCACAGACCTGATAGCCTTCAAAACTCCTTTGCCTCCATATCTACTTTCGTCTTTATCTCTCAACTCAAGTGCTTCGTGAGTTCCTGTGGATGCTCCAGACGGAACAATGGCTCTGCCAATAACTCCCCCTGTTGTGAAAACATCAACTTCAACGGTTGGATTACCTCTTGAATCCAGAACTTCTCGCCCGATTACTTTGACAATTTCAAACATAGAACATTGATTTTTGTTTTCTGACTACATTTCTGAATAAAGCAGGTTCTTCGCCACGAGCAAGGCTTATGAAGGTGTCAAATAAATATTTTGAATCATGAGGTCCAGGGCATGCCTCAGGATGGTATTGAACGCCAATTGCAGGTTTATCAAGGTATAGTAAACCTTCATTGGTATTATCATTAAGATTAATATGGCTCACTATGCCGGGACCTTTATCTGTTGCTTCCACGCAAAATCCATGGTTTTGTGTGGTTATTTCACTCCTGTTCATTATCGTGTTATATACTGGATGGTTGATCCCTCTGTGTCCATGATGCATTTTGAAGGTTTTATATCCCCTAGCCAACGATAAAATCTGGTGTCCCAGACAAATGCCAAACAAAGGAATGCCTTTGTCCATAAAGTGAGTTGCTTGTTCTATGGCATAATCCATAGCGGCAGGGTCCCCTGGTCCGTTACTAAGAAAAATTCCATCTGGATTCCACTTTAGCACTTCTGTCGGGTCAGTTTTTGCCGGAAAAACTTTTAGATATGCTCCGCGAACAGACAGTTCATACAGACTGGACCGCTTCACTCCATAGTCCATTACTGCTATACGTAGAGGAGATTCTGGATTGCCATAATAATAAGGCTCTGGAGTTGACACTTCGGAAGCAAGTTCCAGCCCAGCCATTGAAGGGATTTCCCTTACCAGCTTTTTCAGTTTGTTGACGTCTAATTCTTCCGAGGAAATAATAGCATTCATAGCGCCTTTGGAACGAATGTGTCTCACTAACTGTCGTGTGTCAACATCGGAAATGCCCACAACGCCATTTTCTTCCAGATATTCCTGCAAGGGACGATGAGCTAACCACCTGCTTGCCATGTCACTAAACCTGTGCACTACAAGACCAGCTATGTGAACCTTATGGGCTTCTGCCTCCTCAGGAACAACTCCATAATTGCCAATGTGAGAAGCAGTCATAATCAAAATCTGTCTGTGATAAGAAGGGTCGGTGAAAGATTCCTGATAGCCTGTCATTGCGGTTGTGAAACACAACTCTCCAGTGGTTGTTCCCACTTTTCCAATTGCCCGACCATGAATCACTGTGCCATCTTCCAGAACCAGAACAGCAGGCTTGCCCATATCAAAATACGAACTTACGGCAAAAGGATTAAACTGAACAAAACATCAAAATGTCTTTTTTGCAAGCAATTGTGGATTTATACTTTAGTAAAGTAGATGGGAAAGTAGAAAGAGGTGGCATTACTAAGCTGTGATAATGAATAGAGGCAGGGTGAACCTGAGAGATGTTTCTAAAACATAGATATAACAATACTTAGTAAGGACTTTTTTGTTTTGTAATTATTGTATAATTTTGTAGCATTAAAATCATAGGACAATGAAAAAGGCATTAGTTACTTTTGCGGTTTTAGGAACTGTTGCCCTTGCAG
>WFXT01000290.1 GCA_015490475.1 Bacteroidota bacterium | reverse complement strand
GCCGAATTGTAAGTTACCATTATGGTAATTTGCCGGTAAATATTGTTTGTTTGCGATGTAAAGAACCTGTGAAGTCAATTCAATTATTCTCCATTCGTTGGGTCCGTTTTCGTGAGGTAAGGGTGCTACTAACACATGTCCTTGGGCGTCTAACTTTATGGAATAAGAGGTTTGGTAGATGACTTCATAGACACCACTACCGGGAGCACTTTCCTCAAATATTGTTACTTGCGAACCATCAAATTCCCAGATATAGTTAATCTTGTTATCGTCTATTGGGGTTTGTTTCCACCGTCCTACGATTTTTTTCTTTACGGGTTCCCATATCCATGTGTGGCAGGAAGACGAGAAAAGCATAGAAGATAAAAGCCCCACAACCACGACACTTTTAAGCATTTTTTGAATATGCTTTATCAACATGTTTCCATTATTCCAGATACAAAATTACAAAAATTAAAGTTAAAGGCAAAATCTGGATTAAGCTTATCTTTGACAGGATGTTTGGGAAAGGCAACTACGGAGGGATATATGCATTTATTAGCATGACTATGATGCTATTTCTTGCAGGACTATTGGCTATTGTGTCGCTTTTTGCGTATGAATTAGGATTTTTTATTAAGGAGCAGGTTGTAATAACTGTGTTTTTTAATACTGACGTTGATTCCGTTGAGGTAAGAAGAGTGTATGAGTATTTGAAACAAGCGGATTACGTGAAAGAAGTAAATTTAATTGATAAGGAGAAGGGACTTCAGATGCTCAAGGAAGTCATGCCTGATATAGAGCCAGAATTATTGGGATATAATCCTTTGTTTGATGTGATAGAGGTCAGATTGAGGGCAGAGAATGTGACGCCTGCTAAAGTTGAGCAAATAACACAGGAGTGGAAAAAGAAATTTCCTTATATTTCGGAAGTTCGCTATAATGCTAATTTAATCAAGAAGATAGAGAATTACGTTAAACGGGGCGTCATTATCCTTGCAGTGTTTACTTTATTGCTTGTTATTTCCACTGTAGTAATCATCAATAGCACATTGAGATTGGCTATTTATACTCGTCGGTTTCTTATCAAGAATATGCAAATGATAGGTGCTGGCTGGTGGTTTATTGTAAGGCCTTTGCTTACAAAAGCATTTTTATTGGCTGTGTTAAGTTTTTTGGTGGCAAGTGCTCTGATTGTAGGAATCTTCTACAAGTTGATTGAAGTGTTTCCTGAATTAAAGATGTTTGTGTTGAATAGGCAAAGGGAACTCTTGGTTATTGCTGTTGGCTTGTTGGCAGTTGGTCTTCTGGTTAGTGTTTTCACTACTATTGTATCCGTTACGAGATACTTGAGGATGCGTCTGGAAGATTTGTATTAGTTATCAACCCGGATGGTGTAACTTTGCAAAAAATATGTACAATGGGAGAAAAGATAAGGAAAGAAGGAGGTAAGTTGGTGGTTCCTGATAATCCGATAATTCCATTTATAGAGGGTGACGGCATTGGTAAGGATATATGGAAGGCTGCTCAACCCGTTTTTGATTCTGCCGTGGAAAAGGCATATGGTGGAACCAAGAAAATTGAGTGGAAAAAGGTTCTTGCCGGCGAAGAAGCATTTAAGGAGACAGGAGAATGGCTACCCCAAGAGACAATAGACACGATTAAAGAGCATCTTGTTGCTATCAAGGGACCTTTAACAACGCCCGTAGGTGGTGGATTCCGTTCGTTGAATGTCGCTTTACGTCAGATTCTGGACTTGTATGCCTGTGTGCGTCCAGTCAGGTGGTATAGAGGAGTTCCATCGCCATTAAGGAAACCCGATAATATTAACATGGTTATCTTTCGTGAAAACACAGAAGACATATATGCAGGTATTGAGTGGATGGCATATACGCCAGAAGTCAAAAAGGTTATTAAGTTTTTGATTGAAGAAATGGGAGTTAAGACAATTCGCTTTCCTGAGAGTTCATCCATTGGTGTGAAGCCTGTTTCCGAAGAAGGCAGTAAGCGATTAGTAAGGGCAGCAATCAGATATGCTCTTGATAATGGATATAAGAAGGTTACGTTAGTGCACAAGGGGAATATTATGAAATATACCGAAGGAGCATTCAGAAATTGGGGCTATGATGTCGCAGAAGAAGAATTTGGTGATGTCACTTTTACGTGGAGGCGGTATGATAAGATTAAGGAAGAAAAGGGCAAGGAAACAGCAGACGCTGCTATTAGAGAAGCAGAAGAATCAGGAAAAATAATAGTTGAGGACTTGATCGCTGACAACTTCTTGCAACAAATAATTATCAGACCGCAAGACTTTGGAGTCATAGCAACTTTGAATCTTAATGGGGATTACATTTCCGATGCTGCTGCTGCCCTTGTCGGTGGAATAGGCATTGCCCCGGGTGCAAACATTAATTATGACACGGGATATGCTATTTTTGAAGCCACTCACGGCACTGCACCTAAATATGCTGGACTGAATAAGGTGAATCCATCTTCTATTATCCTTTCTGGTGCTTTGATGTTTGAATATCTTGGATGGAATAAGGCTGCTGAGTTGATACACAAAGCCCTTGAGAAAACCATTATGGATAAGACTGTAACCTATGACTTTCACAGGTTAATGGATGGGGCAACGCTTCTGAGCACAACAGAATTTGGAGAGGCTATCATTAAGAACATGGATGCGGTCCTTGAGGAAAGTTCAGTATAATTTGTGTGGGTAGGTAGATGGCAAGTAGTAAGGTGGTGGTTAAAGTTATTAATCGGTCAAAGCATCCCTTGCCGGAATATAAGACTGCTGGCAGTGCAGGGGTTGATGTGTGTGCCAATCTGGATAAGCCTGTTCGCCTGAAACCACTGGAAAGAGCCTTAATACCAACAGGATTATATGTAGAAATCCCTGATGGATACGAAATACAGGTAAGACCCAGAAGTGGTATGGCACTAAAAAAGGGAATTACTCTTTTAAATTCGCCAGGCACTATTGATTCAGATTATCGGGGAGAAATTAAGGTAATAGTAATAAACCTTTCACAGGAGGAGCAGGTCATTGAGGATGGAGAAAGAATTGCCCAATTGGTCCTTAGTCCTGTGGCAAAGATAGAGTGGAAACCTGTTGATAAGTTGAGCGAATCAGAGCGGGGCTCTGGTGGTTTCGGACACACTGGATTTAAATGATAATTAAACAAGTATGAACTGGATAATACCAATAGCGGGAAAGGGAAAAAGGTTGCGTCCACATAGTTTTTCACGTCCCAAACCGTTGTTCCCTATTGCAGGGAAGCCAGTGGTAGCACGACTGATGGAAACATTGCATAAGATAGGTGGTGTGCCTGAGAACATTGTGTTTGTTGTGTCGCCATGGCAGGACACTTCCCTTATTCCGCAAATTGTTGAATCTGTTGTGGGTGGTGGAGTTAACCTGCATATTAAAGTTCAGGAGAAAGCGGAGGGAACTGCTCATGCCATTTATCAGGCTCAAGAGTTCCTTTCAGGACCTGTAATAATTGCTTTTGGAGACACTATTTTCAAGCCATCGCAATATGTTTTGCCTGATTCAGATGGTGCTATATGGACCTATCATGTGGATGACCCTTCTGCTTATGGTGTGGTTCTCACTGATTCAGATGGGGTAATAAAGGAACTAATTGAGAAACCGACTGAGCCAATTTCTCACAAAGCAATTATAGGGGTTTATTATGTGAAAGAAGGAGAGATTCTTAGAAAATACATTAAGCATCTGATTGATAATGATATTAGGGGCAAGGGCAACGAGTTTCAATTGACTGACGCATTGGCTACGATGGTTAAAGAGGGAGCCAGATTGGTTGCTATGCCTGTCACTCAGTGGCTTGACACTGGTAATCACACGCTTTTACTTAACGCTGTTAAAACCATACTGACAGACGAGGGAACATATATAAGCAAAGATGCTGTGATCAAGAATTGCACGATTATTAATCCTGTCTATATAGGTCCATACACAAGAGTAGAAGATTCAGTTATTGGTCCATATACTACACTGGAGGAGGGCACACAGGTTAGCAATAGTGTTTTGAAGGAATCCGTTATCTTAGAGAACTGCAATATTGAGAATGTTGTTGCTAATCATAGTGTAATTGGAGAAAATTCGGTATGGAAAAGAAGTTCAGAAAGGTTGATATTGGGAGCCTATTCGGTCATGGAATAAGATTTTTGCTAATAGCCACTTTTGTTGGGGGGCTATTAGGAAGTTGTGGAGGAGGTAAATCTGCACAACAGTTCACTGTTTCTTATAATAAGGCAGACCAAGAAGAACGAGATAGTTTTATGTCCAGACGATTTCTTATTGAAGCAGTTAAAGACTATTCCCTTGAGCAATACAAAGAAAGTTATTACAATGCTAAGCGAGCCCTTGATAAGGACCCATATAACAGTGGTGCTATGTACCTGTTATCTAAATTGTATTTTGGTGCTGGCAGAATAGATGATGCTCTGGAATATGCCGTTAAGGCAGTTAAAACAGATTCAACAAATAAATGGTATTGGCAAAACCTTGGGATGATATGCATGCACATGGAAAAATATAATTGTGCAATTGGGGCTTTTGAGAAGGCAATAGCCCTTGACCCTAATGATATTTATCTGTATGAACCATTGCTTCAGTTATTGCAGAGTAAAGAAGATTGGACAAAGGCAATCAAGTATTATAGCCGTGTAGTGAAGTGGAGGGGTGAGGACCCAGAAGCCCTTGTTCAATTAGCACGTCTATATTATCTGTCGGGAAACAAAGATTCTGCAATGATTGTGCTTAAAGAAGCAGTTGAAAAACCACATCCGCCAGACGATGCATTTAAGTTGCTTCTGGACCTGCTTATTAAGGATAAGCAATATGGAGAGGCAAGACAGTTAATAAAACAATGGGGGGAGAAAAACCCAGATTATCCATATCTGTATTTGCATCTTGCTGAGATATACAGGCATCAGGAGAAATATGATAGTTTGACAGTGACATTGATTAAGTATATCAACGAGAGCAGTTCCGAAGCCGATGAAAAAGCCACTTTTATCTTCAAATACCTAAACGATAATCTAAAAGAATCACTTGACACGGGATATGTAATCCAGATTTCAGAAGCCCTTGCAGAAAAGTATGGGGATAAGTTTATGCCTTTAGCGGTGGCTGGCGATTTACTCAATCTATGGGGTGCTGATTCTCTTGCCTTACTCATGTATAAAAAGGCGTTGAAAGTGAATGATGTTCAACTACCCTTGTGGCAACAAATAATTACCATCCATTTAGATAGGAAAGAATATGATTCTGCAAGACATTATGTAGAAAGAGCCCTTGAATTATTTCCCGACCAACCGATGCTGTTATGGTTCGGCACTTTCGCTTGCTATAACTTAAAAGACTACATCTGTGCCGTAACGCATGGAGAAAATCTGCTGGACATTATTCGTTTGACAGGAGAGTTCAGGCAATTAAGACAACCTGTTATGCAAATTGTCGCAGATAGTTATTATTGGCTTGGCAATTATGAAAAGTCTGATTCTCTCTTTGAACTAATGCTTAAGGAAGGCATTGCTGATGCTGTGGCGATGAACAACTATGCTTATTATTTGTCGTTGAGGAGTCAGAATCTTGACAAAGCACTTCAGTTAATAAAAAAAGCCATTAAAGAGGACCCTGATAATCCGTCATTTTTGGACACGTACGGCTGGGTTCTCTACAAAATGGGTAAAATAAAGGAAGCAAAGAAATGGATAGAAAAATCGCTGGCTAACGGAGGAGACCAGTCCGCAGAAGTCCTTGAACACTATGGAGACATCCTGTTTCGGCTTGGAGATGTTGATGGTGCTGTTCAGTATTGGCAAAAGGCACTTGAAAAAGGAGGTGATAAAGAGCGATTGGAGAGGAAAATTCAGGAGCGAAAACTGATAGACCAGTGAGAGGCTTAGTGGTTATACTGTCAGGGCTTATGTTTATGTCTTCCTGTGGATTGTTTAAGAAGATTTTCAAAAAAAAGCCAAAGCAGGAGGAGTCACGTACAGAAGTTGTAATGCCGATTATTGGAACCATTGAATCAAGAACACAAAAGGTTAATACCATACAGGAAAGGCTCAAAGTGACAATGAACACAGGGGGTGAAGAACAGACTGTTACCATTTTGCTTCGTTATAAACGTGATTCACTATTGTGGTTTTCCGTTCTTGGTCCTATGAATATTGAAGTAATGCGGGGAATAATCAGACCAGATAGTTTCTTTGTGCTGAATAAGTTTGCTAAACAGGTTTATTATGGAAGTGTGAGTAATCTTGGGAATAAATATGGAATTACCAGTGTTTACAATGTGATTAACGCCCTGCTTCTGGGAACAATACCCAAACAAACTTATAAATTTGAATTTATGAAAGACACTCTGTTACTTGTGGATACTGCAATGAATCTCACATATGGAGTCAATGTGAACGACACTTTACTAAGCAGGGTTTATGCATTTACTGGACAGTCTGAATACGTTTTGTACATAGATGAATATAAAGAGGTTAATGCTAAAGAGCGAGAGACAATTGTCCTGCCTTCCAGATGGTATATGAAAACAAATGGCATGGAACTAAGTATTAAGCAAGCGTCTGTGAAAGTTAACCACAAATTAAAGTTTCCATTCAGGATTCCAGATAGATATCAGAAAGTGCCGTTTAACTATTGATTTATGAACATACGAATAAGCAGTGGATGGATCCGTGTTTTATTTTCGGTAATAATTGCTGTGATTCCGTTTGTGGGTTTTGCTCAGTCCAGTGCTCAGTTGAAGAAAAAGAGAGAAAGATTGTTGCGTGAAATAGCACAGACCAAAAAGCAACTTGAAAAAATCAGGTCATCCAGAAAAGAGTCTCTTGAAGAACTGGTTGCCTTAAAGCATCAGATCAAAAGTCGTGAAGAACTGATTAGTACTGTAATGCAGGAAATTGCCCTTCTGGATAGTCAGATTGTTGAGCAAAATGAGTTGTTGGAAGCATTGTCCAGAGACCTTGAACGTCTCAAAGAAGAATACGCTAAACTGCTTCAAAACGCATATCGGCAATATCTTTTTCGTTCTGACCTTTTGTTCTTACTCAATGCAAGGTCCTTTAATCAGGTCATGTTGTTGTTGCGGTATATGGACTATATGGCGTTATACAGGGAAGAACAGGCGGAAGCCATCCGATTAACACAACAGGTTATAGAGGCAGAGACGCAAAATCTGTATAGGCAACGTCAGGAAAAAGATTCATTACTTAAGGTTTTGGAAAGTCAGAAAAGACAATATGAACAAGAAATGCAAGAAAAGGAACAACTTATTGAAAGGTTGAAACGAAAGGAGCGTCAATTGAGGGAGGAGTTGAGAAGGAAGCAGATTGCAGAAAAGAAGTTACGGAAGGCAATAGAAGAAGCAATTAAGAGGGAGATGGCGAGGAAGAGGGCTGCCGCCACAGGGGGTGCCTTCGCCACTATGAAAGGGAAACTGCCATGGCCCACAAAGGGAATAATTGTGGGGAAATATGGAACTCACAGACATCCCGTTCTAAAAAATGTCACTGTTAAGAATAATGGAATAGATATTCAGACCAATGTGGGAGAAGAGGTTAAGGCTGTCTTTGATGGGGAAGTAGTCAATGTTTTGTTTAGTCCCATGTTCAAAAAAGCAGTCCTGATAAAGCATGGTAAAGAGTATTACACAGTATATTCTAACTTAGACGTTGTTTATGTCAAAAGTGGGGACAAGGTTAAACAGGGAACTGTTATTGGTAAGGTTGCCAGTGATGGTTCCGTTGGTAAACTTCATTTTGAGATATGGAGAGGTACTCAGACACAAAATCCAGAGCAGTGGCTAAGAAAGTAGGATTCTTGGGATGGTTGGTTCTGTTGTTAACTTTCGGATCATGCAGAAAGCCAACTGTTGATTTGATTGGAGAACCGGCGGACACTACCATTGTTTATGCTATTATTGATTATCGGGATACTATTCATGACATAGTGGTTTTTAAGTCTGTTTTGAACGAAGACGGTTCATATCTTGGTGCTACAGACTTGTTTCCTGCAGGGACAACGGTCTATATTGAACAGGGAGAAAGACGATGGCAGGCATTTCCTGATACTATTGAAGAGTCTATTATGGGATTGCCATACAGAGTTGTATATAGAGCAAATGCTATGTTGAAAGAAGGAGAACCATTTACGGTTCGTGTTTATGTCAATGAGAAGGAGAAGGCGAGTGTTTCACCACAACCAGTGGGTTCGTGGAAAGTTATATATCCTTCGCCTATTGATACAACTATTGATATTTCATGGGTTTTGTTTAAGGGACAACGTCTTATTTTTTATGAAGTTCCGGGAGCCAATGAATATGCATTTCAAATTATCCTGAAATATGAGGAATTGATCAATGGGCAATGGGTCTCACGGGAAGATACAGTTGAGTTGGCTGATTTGTGGCAGCCTGCTCAGGTCTCTGGCTCAGGGCAAATAATTGCCGAGATTCCGCTCAATGAGGTGTTGGGTAGGATAGGGGCTGGATTACCTGAGCCATCCCAAAATGTAGAGCGAAGAAGACTGGACAGGGTTTCTTATCTGCTTTATGCTATTGGACCTGAGTTTTACTACTATAGGTTAAGTCAAAGGGCACTGGCTTCGTCATTGGCTTCCGGACAGGTTCTTCCACAGTGGACAAATGTCAGGGGAGGCATGGGGGTGGTTGTTGCTCGTAGTAGTTATAAGTTACTGGAGTATGACCTTGACCCTGAATCTCTTGATTCTCTTGCATGCAGCAGGTTTACCAGACACCTAAAGTTTCAACCGAGCAGGTCTCATCCTGCATTTCCTTATTGTCAGTGATGAAAACTCTGTTTAAGACGGAGGGATCTGAACGGGAACGAAAGCCCTTTGCTGAGATATTAAGACCTTCTTCCCTTGAGGAATATATAGGACAGGAACATCTGGTAGGAGAGGGAGGACCTATCAGGAAGATGATCCAAAGAGGGCAATTGACATCAATGATTTTGTGGGGACCACCGGGCAGTGGAAAAACAACTCTGGCAAGGATAATTGGCAAAAGTGCAGGGCTGCCGTTTGTTTCCCTTAGTGCCGCAGAACATTCTGTCAAAGACATCAGACAGGTGATAGGACGGGGCAAAATAGTATTATTTCTGGATGAAATACACAGGTTTTCAAAAGCCCAGCAGGATTCCCTATTAAAACCTATTGAGGAAGGTAAGGTAATTCTAATTGGTGCCACGACTGAAAATCCTTCGTTTACTGTTACAGGTCCTTTGTTGTCAAGATGTATGGTGTTTCAACTTAATCCTTTGTCGGATACTGACCTTGAAAGGGTTATGGAAAGATCATTGAAATATTTGAAGGAAAAAGAAGGAATAAGCCTGATATTGACTGATGATGCCCGGAAATTGCTGATTTCCCTTGCTGACGGAGATGCCCGATTTTTATTAAACAGTATTGAAACGCTTATCAGAATTTATGGTAATGCAGGGTCAAAAGCAATTACTATTACGCAGGAGGAAATCACAAAAGCACTGGCAACAGAAAGGAAGTATTATGGCAAAAATGTTGACCTTAAATATGACCTAATATCTGCTTTGATTAAGTCCATTCGTGGTAGTGACCCTGATGCCGCTATATACTATCTTGCTCAATTAATAGAAATGGGGGAAGACCCGGTTTATATAGCCCGACGATTGGTAGTTTCTGCTGCAGAAGACATAGGGCTTGCTGAACCGCATGCCCTTTCTGTGGCAACCGCTGGATTGACCGCAGTTAGTAATATCGGCTATCCAGAAGCAAGTATTATCCTTGCTGAGGTAACTATATATCTTGCTTTGTGTCCCAAGAGCAATTCATCGTATATGGCGTTGAAAAATGCATTGAAGAATATTCGGGAGAAGGGGGCTGTTGAACCGCCTTTACACATACGTAATCCAGTTACTTCACTTATGCAGAAAATGGGATATGGCAAGAGATATAAGTATCCGCATGATTTTCCAAACCACTGGATTGAACAGGAATATTTACCCGAGAAACTAAGAGGAGCACGATTTTATTCTCCTGCCGATAACAAGTGGGAAAGGGAAATAAATGAATTCTGGAAAAAAATTAAAACCAGAGGCAATGCAAGAAAAGACGGAAGCACTGAGAACAGTGATTGAAGAGGCATGGGAAAACAAGGAATTACTGGAATCTCAGGAAATCAGGAAGGTTGTTGGGGAAGTTATTGCTATGTTAGATGGTGGCGTTATTCGGGTTGCTGAGAAGATAAATGGCAAGTGGGTCACTCACGAGTGGATAAAAAAAGCAATATTGCTATATTTCCTTATGCGAGAGCCGAGAAATATGATTAGTGGTATGTTTGAATATTTTGACAAGATTCCGGTTAAGAGGGGCTTTAGTTCTTTGGGGGTGCGTGTTGTTCCACCGGCAACCATTCGTTATGGTTCGTACGTTGCACCGGGTTGTGTCATTATGCCATCATACATAAACATTGGTGCTTATGTGGATTCAGGAACTATGGTTGACACATGGGCAACAGTTGGCTCTTGTGCTCAAATAGGTAAAAATGTACACATTAGTGGTGGTGTGGGCATTGGTGGTGTGTTAGAACCGCCACAGGCTCAACCGGTGATAATTGAAGACAATGCGTTTATTGGGTCACGGTGCATAATTGTTGAAGGAGTGATTGTTGAAGAGGAGGCTGTGTTGGGTGCTGGAGTTGTTCTTACTGCTTCAACAAAAATTATAGACGTTACTGGTGATGAGCCAGTAGAGTACAGGGGCAGAGTTCCTGCCCGAAGTGTTGTAATACCGGGTTCATACACAAAAAGGTTTCCTGCTGGAGAGTATAATGTCTCGTGTGCGTTAATTATTGGCAAAAGGACAGAAAGCACGGACAAGAAAGTGTCGCTTAATGAAGCATTGCGTAAGTTTAATGTGCCAGTTTAAGTTGGCATTTGTTCGCTTTGTAGCAATTAAAATAAGACAGGAATGAATGGTCAATTTGGAAGGAGTGCTGGGGGCTGGAAAGTAACTAAATGGATGTTATTACCTATAGTAGTTGTTGTTCTGATTCTAATTATTTTTCGCTTTTCGCCCATTTTGGTTGTTCCTGCTGGGCACGTGGCTGTCCTGACTCTCTTTGGAAAGGTTGACCCTGAGGAACTTCCGGAAGGATTGCATATAATCAACCCGTTAAAACGGGCTCACATAATGAGTGTTCGGACTCAACAGGTTACGCAAAGTGCCGATGTGCCCAGTAAAGAAGGCTTAACTGTTGGACTTGATGTTAGCCTGTTGTTCCATCTTTCGCCAGATAAAGCCAGTGAGGTGTATAGAACAGTTGGAGAAAACTATGTTGAAGTTCTTGTTATTCCAGTGTTTCGTTCGGCTATCAGAAATGTTACGGTGAACTATGAAGCCAAAGCACTATACACTTCTGGTAGGGATGTCATCGCCGAAGCAATTCATAAGGAGATGGAAGATGTATTGTTGAAACGTGGCATTGTCGTTGAAAAGGTTCTTCTCAGGGCAATCAGACTACCCAAAATGGTGGAAGAGGCAATCAATAACAAATTGGCTGCTGAACAGGAAGCAGAAAGAATGAAATATGTTCTTGAAAAGGAAAGGAGGGAGGCGGAACGAAAACGTATTGAAGCACAGGGCATTGCCGACTTCCAAAGAATAGTAAGTGAAGGTATTGATGACCGCTATCTCAAATGGAAAGCACTGGAAACAGTCAATGAACTTGCTAAATCATCCAATGCAAAATTTGTTATTTTGGGTGATAAATCTGGTTTGCCAATTATTGTGAATACAGATAAATAGTGGGAACTTATATTAAAACTCATACCAATCTTTACGCTTTCTGATTCGGATATCCTGCAGAAGGGCTGCTTTGGGCTGTAGGGAAATTAGATAACTGCGGAGTCTTCCGAAGGGGACATAAGAGAAAGAGAGTGTCCAACAATGCAAGTCTCTCTTTACTTCTATTCGTGTGTAGGCAAGTGTCTTGTTGGTAAAGTCATATCCAGAGAACATAGCGACAGACCATCTGGAGGTTAATTTCCATCTCAGGGACACTTGTAGTCCTTGCGTTAAGGCAATAGAATCAACAAAGATTCTTCTGATATTCAGGTTATAGGCAAGGTTAATTGCTGGAGTTTCAGGTATTCCGATTATTGCAGAGTCATGTTTTACTTGGAAGGACTGCAAAGAAAAGTTGAAACTTAGAGAAAGGTTTTGAAGTAGTAAAGGTTTTTGATAGGAATCCCATGCCAGTTGTGAAGAAATAATCCCAGAAGGTAGAATGGTGTAGGGAGTCCACTGTCCATTGAGGAGAATAGATAATCCTTTTATGCTTGCTGACCTGAAAGTTATTGAAAGTGGTTGCAATGGAATGGAATCGGATATGGAGAGTCCGGACCGCAGGGATAGCTCGTCAATCAAGGTTGTTTTGCTGTATGTGGAATCCCTTTTTAGGAATTTGCCTTCCAGACGGTTATAAAGCACAAAAGAAAGGGATTGCCTGTATGTTGTTGGTGGTGCACCAAAGGGGGATAGAGAAAAAGGGTTTATGGTTTGCTGTTCCTTGCTTATGTTCTGTGATAGGGGAGTAGCACTTTGCCATGATATGGATGGACGAACAGTGTGTCGTAATGCTTTTAATCTCTTGCTTCTGAAGTAAAAAGTTCCATAAATGTTTGTTGTTATGGATGCATTTGCTGTTAAATAAGGGGCTCTTGATGGTCTGTAGAGGGTGTCAACTTCGGTTTCAGAGGTAGTAATGACCCTGTCTGTCCATAGTTCGTTATAAGTTCCTGTTAGAGAAAATTGGAAAAACTTGAAGATAGGAGTTGAAAAATTTATTGGTAGCGAGTGCTTAATGCCTCGCCTAATAAGAGGAGTTTCTTGAGGGAAAGAATCATAGAGGTTGATATAGCGACCGAAGAATAGGGAGTCCGACATGGAGATTCTATTGATGAGATTGAGTGTGTAGGAGGCAGTCAGTCTGGCACGTCCTCTTTGGAATAGGGTTCTGCGATACATGGAAAGTGTCCACGAGGGCAGGTCAAGGGAAACCTGCTTTGTTCTGGTACTTTGGCGATGTGTGAGACTCAAAAATGAGTTAAAGATGGATATTTTTTGAGTCCATTTTATTCCTGAAGCCAGTTCATTTTGAAGAACGTCACTGGGGTTGTAGGAAGTGTTTTTGAGATATGTGCTTGTTCCAAAGCGAATGTCGGCTTGCAAGGAAGATTTCCTTAATGTTCTTTTGTCTGTGCTGAATTGTAATTCTGTAAAGATATCTCTGTATTCCTGAGTTTCCGGGAAGAGGGCTTCTCCAGTGAGCGTTCGTGCCACACCCACTTTAAAAAAGCCTTCATATTTATATCGTTTTTTGAACTGAGTTAACGCTTCCAGGCGCCACGTGCCCCGGGTGTATATATCGCCGAGAAGTGCCAGATTAACATAATCGTTGATAGCAAAGAAATATCCGCCTTCACGAAACATAAATCCCTGTGTAGGAGATTGTCCCACTGTGGGAACAATGATGCCGGAAGTGGCTTCTTCATATAAAGGGTAAATAGCCATTGGGATACCTACAGGTAACGGAGTTTCTTCAACTACCAGATACGATGGTCCTGCCACAACAATTTTGTCCGGAACTATTTTCATTTTGCTTATCTGGAAGTAAAAATGAGGATGGGTAGCATCACAAGTAGTGAAGGCACCATCTTTGATGTAAACCACGTCGTTTTCCATGTATTTTGCCTTTTGTCCAAGAATTTGTGATTCACCTTCTTGTGTGCGCATATTGACAACCAGTGCTCTGCCTGTTTCAAAATTGAATCGTGCTTCCTGCATTATGAACTTGTTCCCGGTCATATCAAGGATGACACCTTGCGTGGAATCAGGGGTCACTGCATATGCTTCCCGCCTTTGCATGTCATATACAATTAACGGAGCAGTTAATTTGACGCCTTCTGATTCCACTTCCACGTTGCCAGATAAAATTATCTTGTTATTGCGCACATCAACTATTGCTGAGTCGCTGGCTTGCCATTCAATTCGTTGACTTTGACCATATACCAACCATATTGGTAACACAATTATGATTAAAAACGTTATATTTTTGACGAAAGCAAAACCATTTTTGAAATATGTTTCCACGTTCACAGTTCAAACTTATTATACTTACTTTTCTCATGAGCGTTGCTATTGCACAAAACAGAACTTATACTGTCGTTCTGGATGCAGGACACGGGGGACATGACTCGGGAGCCCTTGGTAAGCATTCTAAGGAAAAAGATGCTGCACTGGCTATAACTCTTAAAACTGGTAAAATCCTTGAAAAGCACAAGCATATCAAAGTTATTTACACTCGCAAAGATGACAGGTTTGTTGAATTGCATAAGCGTGCAGACATAGCCAATAAGCATAAGGCAGACCTGTTTGTGTCAATACACTGTAACGCAAATGAGAACCCTGCTGTTATGGGCACTGAAACCTACGTTATGGGACTTCATAAGACAGAATCTAATCTGAAAGTAGCCATGCGTGAAAATGCTGTTATCCTGAAAGAAGAAAACTATCTGGAGAACTATGAAGGGTTTGACCCTAATTCGCCAGAGGCATACATAGTGTTTTCGCTATATCAAAATGCTTTTCTTGAACAAAGCATAGAAGTTGCTCACAGAGTGCAAACAAACTTTGAGAAGGCAGGCAGGAAGAACAGGGGAGTTAAGCAGGCTGGCTTTCTGGTTTTGGCACGAACTGCTATGCCAAGCATTCTCGTTGAAACAGGATTTATTACCAACGAAGCAGAAGAAAAATTTCTTAATTCTGAGAAGGGACAACGGATTCTGGCAGAGGCAATAGCCAAAGCAATCGTTGACTATTTCAATAAACTTGACTCTCTTGAAAAAGAAGCAAGGAAAAACGAAGTTGAGAGAAACAAATTAGCAACAGGTTATTGGGTCCAGATTTATGCTTCTCGGGAAAAAATGGATGTAACTAAAAAACCATTTGAAGGAATTGACAATATAGTAATTCAAAAGGCAGGCAATTGGTATCGTTACCTTGTGGGTCCTTTCCCTGATGTTGAATCTGCTAAAAAGGAAAAAGAAAAACTTGTCAAAAAGGGATTTACTGACGCGTTCATAAGGCATATTAAACCAGATGATGATTCATGAAGGATTATGTACCACCAGAAGAGTTGTTATATATTGTCTGGCAGTTTAAACTCTACAAACCATTGTTTTTGACCGATGGCAGACCTATCAGTGTGGTTGAAACGGGAATAAGGCAACTTTCGGGTCCTGACTTTTGCAATGCACAAGTAATTATTGATGGTTTGAAATGGGTGGGATGTGTTGAAATTCATCGTCGTTCTTCTGATTGGTTTAATCACCACCACACAGAAAACCCAGAATACAATAATGTTATCCTGCATGTGGTGTGGGAAGATGACGGTGGTCCCTCTATTCCAACCGTTGAATTAAAACATTTTGTTTATGAGGAAGCATTGAGCAAATGGGAAGCACTGGCAAAAAGCCCTTCGCAAATACCATGTCACAACTTTATTACGCCTGTAAAAATTTATCAACAAGCATGGCTTGTTAGGATGGCAACAGAGCGATTGCAGGATAAATACGATGCCATAAGGGAAATTCTGATAAAGAATCAATATGACTGGTTGCAGGTTCTTTATGAGTTATTTATGCGGTATATGGGAGTTCCTGCTAATACAGAACACTTTCAACTTGTTGCTCATAATTTGCCGTATAGAATTATTGCACGACATTTGGACAGTGACGAAGAATTGCTCGCTTTGTTGTATGGGATTTCAGGATGGTTGGACTATTTACAGGAAAAAGGATTGTCTATTGAAGGCTTGTGGGTTAAATGGAATCATCTGAAGTCTAAGTATAATCTTGCGCCGTTGGGAGTGTCATGGAAGCGAGGCACCTTCAGACCATATTCCCATCCATTGGTTCGTATGGCTCAGGCTGTTTCAATTTTAAAAATCTTGCCTTTACTGTGGGAGGCAATCAGTGTAGGAGACACAGACCTTGCAAGCCGACTGCTCACTGTTGAACCACCGTCATATTGGATTAAGACCGTGGGAAATGTGATGTTTCCAAAATTGAAAACTTTCAAAACGGGCTCAATGATTGTGAATGTTTTAATCATCAATGTTCTGATTCCAATGATGTTTGCTTTCGGTAAAAGCAGGGAGGACGAACAACTTTCTGAACAGGCGATTGTATGGCTTGATTCCATGCCACCGGAAGATAATTCAGTGATAAGGAAATGGAAGCAAATAGGGATTAAGCCACACAGTGCTATGGAGACGCAGGCTCTTTTGCATCTTTATAGGAATTATTGCCAACATAGGAGGTGTCTGCAATGTCAGTGGGGCAGGCAGTTTATCGCAAATGTTGATAAGAATCGTATTCTTTAATGGCAAAAAAACGTATATTTAATGTGGAAAAAGGTAATGTGATGCAAGTTGGTAAAATTTCTTTTGCAATAATCGTAATGTTGTTAGTATTCTCCTCATGTAGGAAGAAGACGGAAGCCGAAGGTAGTAAGGGAGCATTGGCAATTAATGTTACTTACTCAGTGGATGGACAATCTCTTGAGTTTGATAGAATGCAATATGTTAACTCTGCAGGCAATGTCTATAGTGTAACACGTTTGCAGTATTATATTTCTCATGTAGCACTTTTTAACAAGAAAAAGGGATGGATATTGATAGACACCTTCTTCTTGTTTGACGCCCGTCGCTATCCGACACAGAAAATCATTATGGGCAACTTGCCATTGTTGACTTACGATAGCCTCAGGTTTTATATTGGCTTGCCCCCAAGTCTCAATCATCACGACTCGTTGCCCAATACCCTTGAAAATCAAGAAATGATATGGCCCGAAATGATGGGAGGAGGCTTTCACTTTCTTAAGTTGGAAGGCAAATTTAAGGAAGCAGACACTTCTTCAACAATTTCTGGATATGCTATGCATCTGGGAACAAATGT
Source organism: Bacteroidota bacterium (assembly GCA_015490475.1). GTDB lineage: Bacteria > Bacteroidota > Bacteroidia > JAADEI01 > JAADEI01 > JAADEI01. The sequence continues at coordinate 2,047 of WFXT01000290.1, read as the reverse complement.
TGCCCTTGTAACTGTGAAATTGCCTGTTAATATAGACTTAACAGGCAGGCTTGTTGCAGAAGTAAATATGGATATGAATGTAAACGAATGGTTTAGGAATCCCTATGTTTACAATCTTGCTGAGAAACCGTATATAATGGGAGACACACTCAGAATGCAAAAAATTGCAAGCAATGGGCAGGATGTTTTTACTATCGTTGGTGTTAATTAACCTGTTGCTAATATCCTGCAAAAAGGATAAACAGGTATATACGTATAGTCCAACGCCTTACCAATTGGAAATTCCGGAGGGCTTTCCACAGATGCCAACGAATCCTAATAATCCACTTACAAAAGAGGGAGTTGAATTAGGTAAAAGGTTGTATTACGATGTGATACTTTCTGAGGGGGGACCGCAGGCAGGCAATTCATGTGCCACCTGTCACGTTCAATCCAGATCTTTCGCTGATAATTCACCCGGGGTTTCTGTTTTGCCACATGTTAATCTTGGCTGGGGAACCAAACATTGGCTATGGAATGGCTCAAAGCAGGGCACTTTGGAAGACATTATGATGTTTGAAGTGGAAGATTTCTTTCAGGTAGATGTTTCACGTCTTATGCAAGATACAACATATCAAAGAATGTTTTATAAAGCCTTTGGTAAAAAGGAAATTACTTCTAAAGAGGTTGCTTATGCCCTTGCTCAGTTTGTAAGAACGCTGATTTCAGGAAATAGTAAATATGATAAGTATAAACGAGGAGAAATAGACTTAACGCCATCGGAAAAGCGGGGTATGGCTATCTTCTTTTCTGAACGGGGGGATTGCTTCCATTGTCATGTGCCACCACTGTTTACGGATTTTGATATGCATAACATAGGGCTTGACTCAATGCCCGCTGACCCAGAGGATTGGGGATTATTCGCAGTGACTGGGGATTCAGCAGATTTAGGAAAGTTTAGGACACCAACTTTAAGGAATGTCGCACTAACAGGACCATATATGCATGATGGACGGTTTCAAACCCTTGACGAAGTGATTGATTTCTATAGCGAAGGAGTTAAGAATTCACCCACTCTGGACCCGATAATGAATCATAATGGGGGAATACACCTGAATCTGACACCGCAAGAAAAGGAAGACCTGAAAGCATTTCTATTGACTTTGACGGATGAGGAATTCCTAAATAATCCAGCATATAGACCATAGTATTTGCGAACAGCAAGAATGTGTATATGTGTATATGGCATTTTGCCTGTTTAGACTATTTGTAGTATATTTGTAATTTGAAGTATAATCTTCAAAATATCGCAAAATAATCAGGGCATGAGGGCAAAACAATTTTTAGCAAAATACCTAATGGTTGGTATAATCATAGGAGGTGCATCGTTAGAGGCTGTTAATATGTATGGACAACGAGTAGGCATTGGTACTACTTCGCCAATAGCAAAGTTGCATATTGAATTCAATTCATCACAAGTAGGGATTCCTTTAGTTATTAGCAAACAGGGAGGGTCTGTAATATTTGTTGTTGATTCGCTTGGCAGAGTGGGTATTCAGAATCCATTTCCTGCTGAGGCACTGGATGTAAGTGGGAATATAGCATTTAGTGGAGCCTTAATGCCGGGAGGTAACCCTGGTTCTGCTGGGCAAGTATTATTGTCTCAGGGTCCGGGCACACCACCGCAGTGGAGTGATGTATCCGCAGTGGGCGATAATTGGGGAACACAGGTCGCACAGACGCAACCACCTATAATAGGTGATGGAACGGCGAGCAATCCTATTGGTATTCAACCTGGTACAAATGCTGGAGACATATTGGTTTGGGATGGTTCCCAATGGCAGGTTCAGGCACCCGGAACATCAAGCGGTATCCCACCCATCTGTAATAGTGCTGCTGTTGGCTTTGTTCAGAAGTGGACAGGAACAGACCTGTGTAATACAATCATTTATGAAGATGGCGTCAATGTTGGTATCGGCACTGCCTCGCCAACACAAAAGCTTGATGTGGCAGGAAACATTCAGTTTTCGGGAGCCTTAATGCCAGGAGGTAATGCCGGAAATGCAGG
>WFXT01000289.1 GCA_015490475.1 Bacteroidota bacterium | reverse complement strand
TCAGCATTGAACCAGTGTGGAATTTAAACACCATGAACTCCACCTACCTCTGCATTATAGTAGCCTAGTCAGCATTGAACCAGTGTGGAATTTAAACATCAGCGGACAGTAAGAAAGAGAGAAATTATGCTTAGTAGTTGGAATAAGGGTAATGAAAAGTAGGATTACTGCAAGGGGTATATTTTATACATCCAGGTTGGCATATTGAGCATGTGTTTCTATGAATTCACGACGAGGAGGCACATCATCACCCATCAGGATAGTAAAAATTCGGTCTGCTTCTGCTGCGCTGTGTATAGTTACTTTCTTGAGGAATCTGGTTTCGGGATTCATAGTTGTTTCCCATAGTTGCTCGGCGTTCATTTCACCCAGACCCTTGTATCGTTGAACGACCACTGCATCACGTTTTCCATCTTGTGAAAGTTTTTCAATTGCCTTATCTCTTTCTTCGTCTGTCCAGCAATATATTTTTTCTTTTCCTCGCTTGACTAGATAAAGTGGAGGCATGGCGATGTAAACATAGCCCTTGTCTATGAGGGGGCGTAGGTATCGGTAGAATAATGTCAGGAGGAGTGTTGAAATATGAGCACCATCAACATCGGCATCGGTCATTATGATTATCTTGTGATACCTTAACTTGGACAGGTCTGCTTCCTCAAAATCTTTCATAGGGGGAACACCCAAAGCAGTGAATATGTTCCTGATTTCTTCATTGTCAAATATCTTATGTTCTGGAGCCTTCTCTACATTAAGGATTTTACCTCTGAGAGGAAGTATTGCTTGAAAGCGTCTATCCCTTGCTTGCTTTGCTGTTCCACCTGCTGAGTCACCCTCAACAAGAAATAATTCACTTTCCTCTGGTTTTCTGGAGGAGCAATCTGCGAGTTTACCGGGGAGAGTGGATCGGGTCAATGCGCTCTTTCGTTGTACGAGCGTTCGTGCTTTGCGTGCTGCTTCGCGAGCCTGTGCATTGGTTAAGGCTTTCTCAAAAATTGCTCTGGCGTCGGATGGATGTTCCTCAAGAAATTCTGAGAGTTTGGTGAATACTATTGCTTCTACTGCTGTTCCTGCCTCTGGATTAGCCAGTTTCGTTTTTGTCTGACCACCAAATTGTGGATTGGGCAGTTTAACCGAGATTACTGCCGTTAAGCCTTCCTTAAAATCATCGCCAGTAATGTTGACCTTAGCCTTGCCAAGCCACCCCTGTTTTTCTGCATAGCCTTTTACAGCTCGGGTAAGGGCCCTTCTGAAACCACTCTCATGGGGTCCCCCCTCCCTTGTGTTAATATTGTTGACGAAGGAGTGCATGCTCTCTATGGTGCTTGTGTTATATTCAAATGCAACTTCAACAATTATATCATCTTTTTTCCCTGAAGCATAAAAGGGTTCGCTCATAATGGATTCTCGTGTCTCGTCAAGAAATTTAACAAAATCAATGAGCCCCTTCTCTGAATAAAAAACCTGTTTCCAAGGATTGCCTTCCTCGTCCCTTTCTCGCTCGTCAATTAAAGTTAGTTTTAAACCTGGATTGAGAAAAGCCAATTCGCGGAGCCGTGCCGCAACAGTTTCTCTGTTAAATCTTGTTACCTTAAATATTGTAGGGTCTGGTTTGAACCATACCTCTGTGCCCCTTTCTGTTGTTTCGCCAATTACTTCAACCCCTGTTTGAGGGACGCCCTGTCGGTATTCCTGCCTGTATATCTTGCCATCGCGATACACTTTAACTATCATATGTTCTGACAGGGCATTGACGCATGAGACACCTACACCGTGTAATCCACCTGAAATCTTATATGCCTTCTTGTCAAACTTACCACCGGCATGTAGAGTGGTCATAACAACTTCCAGAGCGGACTTGCCCTCTTCGGGGTGAATATCCACTGGAATGCCACGACCATCGTCCCGAACAGTAATTGATTCGTCCTCGTGAATGATAACTGTTATGTTCTTAGCATGTCCTGCAACTGCTTCGTCAATAGCATTGTCAAGCACTTCCCATATCATATGATGGAGCCCCTGAACACCCACATCACCTATATACATTGCGGGTCTCTGTCTGACCCCTTCAAGCCCCTTCAAAACCTGTATAGCCTCTGCTGTGTATTCCTCTGACACTTTCGGAACAGAAGCATCTTCAATCTTTTGCAATTCCTTTTCTGTCATACCTCAAAATTTTACTTCCTCTATTTGAGAGAACGAGATAAGAGTGCCTGACTGTTCTCTTACGTTGCAAAGATAAGTCAAAGAACCAACTTTCGCTTATAGCATCATGGCATCACGAGTAACTGGCATTGTGATATGACATCTTCATAGTGCTGATCTTTAAGCAAGATGTCAGGATTACCAGTCATAATGAAAAGGTGTTTTGCCCTTGATATGGCGACAAGCAAGCGGGTGTCCGTTTCCCGAGGTGGAGCATAATTTATAGTCCTGATTCTGTTGAGCCAGTTAATGTTGTTGACGCTTGCAGAGTAGATAATTATATCTCGTTCGTCCCCCTGAAAACGTTCCACTGTATCAATGATAAGGTCTTGGTATGGCAATACATTACGCAAAGCATTTATTTGTTGTCTAAAGGGCGTCACTATTCCTATTTGCCATGATTTTATCCCACTTGCTGTGAGAAGTTTAACCACGTTTGACACAATATCAACTTCTTTCAGGTTTCTCTTGCCTGTTTCCTTGCTTGAATGAGGGATGAATATGGCTCTTTTGTGAATTGCGTGGAAAGGAGGAGGTAATTTAAAAGGCGGGCTGGTTGTTTTTTGATGAGGAAGCCTTTCTATCAACGGTTTAGTGTAGTGTTTTCTGTATAGGTCTGCAATGTCTTTATGGGTGCGGTAGTGGTTTTGAAGTTGGTCATAGTTGCTTGTTAAATTGTTGGAAATGCAGTGTGTTATAAGGCGTTCAAAAAGGGAAATGCGTAGAGATATGAAGCCCATTTTCCTGAGGTCTGGGTTTTTGACGTTTAATAGGTGTTCTGGTTGAGCGATGACAGGGGGCAACTGCTTGTGGTCGCCAATGAGAACAAACTTCCTGAAAAGAGGAATTATCCCTGCTATGTCTGCTTCTGTCACCTGTGATGCTTCGTCAATTATTAACTCACTGTTGGATAGGTCAAATAATCTTGCAAATTCTGTAAGATGTGATTTGAATGACGCTATGGTTGAAACTATTACTCTGGTATTAGTGAGTTGCTTGTACCATCTTGAAATGTTATGCATGACTTCTTCAATTATATTCTGAGCATTGACATATCCATCATGTGCCAGTTTATTAAAGAAAGCAGGGTCGTTGGTATATTTACTGCCAAATCGGATATAAGGAATATTGTTTGCCTGCAATTTTAAGCATATATTTTGCACTGCTTTGTTTGTAAAGGCGAGGATAAACACGTGTAATACATTATTCTGCTGTAAAACCTGTTTAACGTAATTAATCAGGAATGTGCTTGTTTTCCCACTGCCCGGAGGACCCTGTAATAGGAAAAACTCTGAGGATTGAAGTGCTTTCTCTACGGGTTCCAAACTTGAACTATTATCATTGCTCTTAGGATTATCTATTTCCCGAAGAATAACTTTCAACGTTGAGGTTTTGGAGGACAGAATGTTAAACAAAGCCCGCATGCTGTCCCAAAATTGCTTGTCTATTAGATTAGTCTCTATCGCCCATCGGTCATGTTTCTTAATTGTTTCAACTATGTCCCGTTGTCTGTTGAAAGGAGAGATAACTATCTGGTCAGGCAGGATTTTCCTTATTACACATGAGAATAGGAGGTGCTTGTGTGGTGATTCCTTTTTTGTGTCAGGATACAGGAGCACTGGGTCGCCTTCCCTGAAAAAGTGAGGGTGCCCATCATACGCAAAAGTTAAGGTATTGCTTTCTGGGCTGTGGGAAACAAAATGCATGTTACCAATAATGGCACTGCTATGTTCCTTCTCATCACGAGATGATTTCCATAGAGGGGCTTGAACGTCTCGCTTAACAAAGAAATATTCCCGAATGAGAAAACTTAAAAGTTCAAAATAATACGCTCGTTGTATGGAGCCTGCGTTGTCTATAGCCTTAAGAAAGATTTCTATGCTCTCATCTTCGTAAGAAATGCGTTGTCTGAAATGCTTTATTTCATCAACAAATTGCTTAAAGCGATGTCTGGCAAGGAGAATTAGTAGATAAACCAGTTTGTTTCGGTTGTTTAAAAGTCGCTTCAGATTTATTTCTGCGGTTGTTGACTTTGTTGTTCCTGTCTGAGAATAGAAAATAGTGCTATAAAGCAGGTTCTTTTCGTTTAGTTGATGCAATGTTTGATATAGACCAACCTGTTGATGGTCGGCAGGTCGCTCCTTACCACTCTTGAATTCATACAACGTGATTCCTTTCTGTGTTTCTTGGTAACAATCTATACGTCCCTGAAAGCCAAGCAATGGAGAGATGATATTCATTTCCGTAAGGACAGTCCCTTCCGATAAGCGAGCAGTAACAAATTTCTTTATGTGGGGCAGGTGTTGAAGTAGTTCTTTTATTAGAGGGGAAACGGCACTCTGGTCAATGTGATATAGAACACATAGGGAGAGAGGGTATTTCAGGACGGCTCGTCTTAATGCCAAGCGTGTGTCTTGTGGATTAAGTATTAGGGAGTCAATAAGTTCATTGACTATGGAACCACGTAGCAAAGGAACTGATATGGTAGTGGGCAACAGGGCATCAATAAGCGAACGATATGGGTTATATAAAATCATCGTTGTGTCTATCAAGAAATCGGGGCTAAGAACCGCTGTGCTATTGGATGTGAATATTAATGTGTTGTCATTGCTCCTATGCAGATTGAAAAATCTTACTGTTGTATTTGTCGGTAAGGGATAGGGGAAATCATAGATATTCAGAAACCTGTCGGGTATAACTACTATTTTCTGAGAAGGCTGGTATGTTGGAGACCCTTCAATGCGTGAAGGAAGGGAGGTGTGAATAGACAGTTCAATGAATTGATTTGAGTAATGGCGGATTGTCTGGCAAAATGATGAGTGTGGAACCCGTTTGTTAGAGATGCTAATCAGAAGATTTTTGATTTGAAGAATTATTGTTTTAGTGGGAACTCTGGGGAGAAAATCTGAAAATAGGAATCTGACGAAACACAAAAATTCATTTATGGTATCTCTGTCGCCAATTTCAGGAAATATTAGATTTATGTTGATTGTGTGCAAGGAATATGCCTTTGCAAGAGTCTTGAGTTCATAGAGTTTTTCTTGAGGAGTTAAAGATGGGTCATTGAGCAGTTCAATAGCCTCTTCGCAGAATGAATATATGGTTTGGGGGCTCATCAGGGTCTTATTACCGTGTAGCCATCTTCTGTAATCTTCAATATTCTGGAGGGACGCCCAGACCGTAACGTTTCTTCATGAATATAGGCAATATAATCAACTTGTTCTTTAATCTTGGGGTCTATTTCTCTGAATGTGGAAGGGGTTGGCATTCCTGATTTGTTGGGTGATGTAGTAAATATTGGTTCGCCAAGCAGTTCAATTAGTGTTTTTGAAAAGAGGTGTTTCATAATTCTGATGGCTACTGTCCCATCGGTAGCAATAGCCCACTGGGGCAGGTTTCGGGCATTACCTATTATAGTGGTGGGTCTGCTTGTTCGCTTAATAGTGTCAATGATTTTTTCTGTAATGCCCACCATGTATTCCTTGAGCATGGCTTCCGATGATACGCCAATTATAAAAGGTTTGTCGGGAGGGCGACCTTTTATGGCAATTATTTTTTGATGTGCTATTTGAGAAATTCTTCCTGCCAGTCCCCAGATGCTATCCGTCGGATGCAGAATGACCCCATCGTTCCTTAGAACTTCCAAACTCTTTTCTATATGCCTTAATTCATGTGGATATAGATAGTGCCTCATCGTAGGCAGATTTGATTTTCTGGATGAGGTTGCGAGGGTGAAATTTTTCTGCGTGCCTTTTACCTTCTTGACTCAGTTGTTTACGCAACTGAACGTCATTCATAAGTTTTTCAATGGCACTGGCTATTTCCTCTGGTTCCGAAGGATTGACGTATAATGTGGACTTACCCCCTGCTTCACGCATCGCTGGATGACTGCCTGCAATAACAGGAACCCCCAAGGCTGATGCCTCTGCTATTGGCATGCCGAATCCTTCCGCAAAGGACGGATAAACCAATGCTATTGAACCTTTTAGTATTTTCCATATTTCCTCGTTGGGTATGTTGGTATAATGCTTCCATTTTAGGTCAGGAACTTGCTCTTTTACCCATTTCATGCATTTCTTTAAGTATGAGTTTTTTCCTGCTATGCTAATTAGCATAGGACGTCTGGCAGTAGGTATTATTTTCAGTGCTTTTAATAGACCATAAAAATTTTTTCGTGTTTCCATCCTTCCGAGGAAAACAATATAAGGTTCCTGCATCTGATTGACGGATTCCCCTTTAAATTCAAAGATTTCTTCTGGTAACATAGGTGGAACAACCCTTATTCTTCCCTTGGTGGATGGATAGTGTGAATTTATCGCCTGTTTGGTGGCTTCACTAACTGCAATAATAAGGTCACTTCGTTGAATCGCTTGTTTGACTTTCATTGAGTATATGAGCCTGTCAGCAAATGGATACCATTCTGGATGCTCTATGAAAAGCAAGTCGTGAATTGTTACGATAGCAGGAATGGAGATGCCAGTGGGCAATTCATTACTAAGCCCGTGAAACAAATTGGCGTAGCGTGAAGCGATCTTTCCAATAGCAAAGGAACGCCACATAAACGAAGGGAGCCGTTTCCATACCCCCTCTCTAAAAACAATCGGCACCCGACGTTCTGGATACCATCCTAAACGGTTGGTTGGTGTGAAAAGCACTGGAGTATATTCGGGAACATATTTCAAGAGAGCGTTGATAAGGCGTCGACTATATTCGCCAAGACCCGTTCTGGTAGCAAATGCCCGCTTAGCATCTATGGCAATTCGCATAATTTACTTCCAATTATAACGTTAAACATAACAACAATCGGTCTAAATGGAACGGTTCGTTAATAAATGGACAGATAAGTGGAGCAACCTGTCTGACCTGCAGAAGTATTTTATAACAGGCATGATGGGTGCCACAGGAGTAACAATGCTTCAATATACTACAGGATTTCTAAGCAGTTTATTATTTGGTAGGGTTCTTGGTGCCGATGGCTATGGAATCCTTGCTAATGCCATGCAATGGCTTATTTTCCTTGGTATGCCAATAGGGGCGGTGTTTCGCAACCTTCTTGTTAGGCGATGGCCCCTCGCTTCCGATAGAGAGAAAGAACTGCTTTCTGGTTGGACAATTAAATTGGGTAGTGTAATAGCAATTTTGGTGGTGGTAATATTTCTCATTATCATTGAGAACTTCTCAATTTTTAATGACGAATCGGTTGCTGAAGGCGTTAAATTGGCGATGCTGGGCTTTGTATTTTTTGCCCTTGTTCAAGCCATTAGTGCGTTGTTTACGGCAGAAAAGAAACCTGCTGTCGCTATATTATTTATGAGGGCATGGCTTCCTGTAGGCACCTTCCTGTTGGGTGCGACATATTTTTTCCTTACTAATAGCCGTAACCCTTATGATTATGTGTATTTCACAATAGTTGTTTGTATTGTTGGAGTTATAGTAGGCTTGTGGTGGTTGCGGTGGAGACGTGCTAATCTTGTTAGAATCTCTAACATTATAAAAGCACCTTTCTTAATGGAGAGAATAAAAACACTCGTATATTTCGCTCTTATCACTTTTCTTGGAACTTCAAGTTTCACTTTGCCACCCATCTTGTTAGGTGTGTTGTCTAATGCTGAAGAATTAGGAGTTTTCCACATCGCAATGAGGTTTATAGGACCTGTTATTGTAGCAAATATCTTAATGCTTAATGTCTTGATGCCTATTGTGTCAGAACTGTATCATAATGGCGAGTATCAACGCCTGTTGAGGGTATTGTATAAGCCTTTATTGTTAGTATCTATTGGTGCTGTCGTAGTGGCTGTATTTGTTGGGGGACTGCTGTATTTTATTTTGCCTATTTTGAAAGACCCTGCATATTACAGATCATTCCCCGTCTTTATAGTTATGGTCATTGCTGTACTGCTCAACGTATTTTCAGGTAATACACATATGTTATTAAACATTGCACATAAAGAAAATTTTGTCCTTATTGCTCAAATGATAGCCATGGTTCTGCAGTTGGCAGTTTCATTTGTGTTAATACCTAAATATGGTGCTATGGGAGCAGGCTTTGCGTTTCTTGCTGGTCCCCCGGTATCAAAATGGATAAGTTATATGGTAGTTAGGAAGAAACTTGGCTTAAGCATTTCTTTTTTTGATGCTTTGATTTGGTATATTGGAAGAAGAAGGTAAGACTTAGTTTACCATGCTGGGTTGGTGTGTTTTTTGGCTTTTTACATGAGCAGGGGCAAGAAAAACGTCATCTACATATAGAGTGCTTCCACAGCAAGAGAAGAAACGTAGTTCTATACATGATGCACCAGAAAACTGTCCATATATCTGTTGCCATTGGCCCACGCCTGTGTAGAAGTGTTTGCCCGGTTTCAGTTCTTCTGTCGCTTTTACGTTATTTCCACAGTACTTTATTTCGTATCCAATATCACCATGAGAATAACTGCTTCCTTTGATGAAGAAAAATAAATTATATGTTACGGAAGGGTCTAATTGTGCAATTTGATAAACACCTTTTTTCAGTGTGTCTTTGTTGAATATTCCGAGGACGTGTGCACCATGGCGTGCCTCCTCTGGCTTGTCAAACGGCATAACCCCTTCAACTACCCAGTTAACAGGAGCACCTTGATGCCAATGTTCAAAGCTTCCATTCTTGATAAGGTTAATATGGGCTTCTGAGGCTTGCATCCATCCACTTTTGTGAACTATGGCATATAAAATGCCTAGAAACACTAACATTATAATTGCCATTGTGACCTTATCACCACTTTGTTTCTTACCCGGATATTTTGGTTTCACCTTTGGACTTGTTACCGTTACCATACGTTTTTATCTTTTTTACGACTCTAATAAGTTCATAGTTTCAGCGACGGTAATCAGGGCTTTTATGCCGAAAGGTATTACCTCATCAGGTATTATGATATTATCAGAATGTAAGTAAGCAGTTGAAGATTCATTTCCGGATCTGGCTCCCAGTCGCCAGTATAAAGAAGGAACTTCCTGAGAGAAAAATGCAAAATCATCAGAGCCCATTCTGGGAGGGACCTGTGTAACATTAAAGCCGGCTTGCTCAAAAGCTGTTTTCAGTTCATTTGTTAATTTGTTGTCATTGACAAGGACTGGGTAGCCGCTTATTATTTCTGTTTTTGCCTTGCAATTGTGAGTTTTGGCTAACAGAGGTACTTTTTCTTTTAATGCTTTGTGAGCCAACAGTCGTGTCTCTTCGTTAAATGCCCTTATAGTTCCTGCTATCTCTACAGAGGCAGGTACTATGTTCGTTGTTGTGCCCCCGCAAATTTTACCCAGATTTATAAGGAATGGTTCGACAGGACTGTGCATTTGCATCTGAAAGCTATAGATGAAATTAATTATTGCAGATGCAGCGATTATAGGATTAGGATGTTTATGTGGTTGGGCAGCATGCCCACTATGTCCTTTAATAGTGATGTATAATTCATCACTGGATGCCATGAAGGGTCCGGGATGGACTCCGATTGTTCCTAAGGACAATGCAGGTTCAACATGTTGTGCAAACATGTATTTTATGCGAAATCTTTCAATTAATCCATCCTGTACCATCATATTTGCACCGCCGGGGGCTTTTTCCTCTGATGGCTGAAAGATGCCAATAACTCTATATCTGGATGGTTCTTTGCCTGCTGATTTGAGATACGCAAGGAAACCAAGGAGAATAGCCATATGGACATCATGCCCACAAGCATGCATTACGCCTTTATTGACGCTTTGAAAGGGTAAGCCCGTTCTCTCTGTAATGGGTAGGGCATCCAGTTCTGCTCTAAAACCAACGGCAAAAGGGCCTCTGCCAAGTAGGGCAAGCACACCTGTCTCTGTGCCCGGAGCAGGAAATACATATTTGATACCATATTGGTCAAGAACCTTTCTGATAAAAGCAGAAGTGTTAAATTCCTGCATAGAAAGTTCAGGATGTTGATGCAACCAATGTCGCCATTTTTGTGCCTCTTCTATTATCGCCGGGGGTATATCCCATCTGCTTTCGCTCATTAAATATAATTTTGGCTATATGAAAACAAAGATAGAAATTCCTGCGGTAAAATTATACAACACACGGACAAGGAAAAAAGAAGAGTTCATTCCAATAAATCCCCCTTATGTAGGTATTTACGTGTGTGGTCCAACAGTTTATAGTGACCCTCATTTGGGGCATGCACGGGCAGCAGTGGTCTTTGATGTTTTAAGAAGATACTTAAACCATCTTGGCTATAAAGTGCGATTTGTTAGTAATATAACCGATGTGGGACATCTGGAAGGTGATTCTGATGAGGGAGAAGATAAAATTCAGAAGCGAGCACGACTGGAACAGTTAGAACCTATGGAAATCGCTCAACACTACACTCGTGTTTATAATATGTCAATGGCTAAGTTGAATGTGATTCCCCCTAATATTCAACCTCACGCCACATGCCATATCCCTGAACAAATTGAACTTGTTGAGAAAATCTTAGAACGAGGCTTTGCCTATGTAGTAAATGGTTCTGTTTATTTTGATGTGCCCAAATACGCCAAGAAGTATCAATATGGTGTTTTGTCTGGAAGGAGATTGGAGGAACTGGAAAATGTATCCCGGGAACTGAGGGGCGTTGAGGAGAAACGTCATCCTGCGGATTTCGCATTGTGGAAGAAAGCACCCCCAACGCACATTATGAAGTGGAAGTCGCCTTGGAGTGTAGGGTTCCCGGGATGGCATCTTGAGTGCACAGTCATGAACGCCAAATATCTTGGAATTCCTTTTGATATTCACGGTGGAGGTATGGACTTAATTTTCCCCCATCATGAGTGTGAGATTATGCAATCTGTTGCTGCTTGGGACACAGAGCCAGTTAAATATTGGGTTCACAATAATTTGATTACTATTGATGGGCAGAAAATGAGCAAGTCTCTGGGTAATTTCATCACCATTGAACAGGTTTTCACTGGGTCTCACGACAGGCTTTCTAAGGCTTATCATCCCATGGCAGTCAGGTTGTTAATATTACAAACTCACTATAGAAGCGTTATTGATTTTTCTGATTCTGGTCTTGCAGGGGCAGAAAGAGCATACAAAAGACTTGTTCAGGCTCTCAAGAAATTGAACAATCTGGAGTTTGTTGGTGGCAATGAAGACACATCTATGCAAGCACAGATAGTGGAATATATTAGAAAGTTCTATGAGTTTATGAGCGATGATTTAAATACGGCACGAGCAGTGGCTCAATTATTTGAACTGGCTGGCATTATCAACAAACTATCAGGAGAAGGAAAATTTGTTAAAACAATATCAAAAGAAGTTGGCGACATGTTAAAAAATCACTATTCAAAGGCTTTAACCGATATTTTGGGTATCGTGCCTGAGGAGGAACACGTTGACAGTACCAGACTATATGGTGTCCTTCAAATTCTAATATCAATTAGGCAAGAGGCAAGAGCTCGTAAGGATTTTGAATTGGCAGATAGAATCAGGGATCAATTGAAGGAGCTGGGGATAATTCTTCGTGATACCCCTCAAGGTACTGAGTGGGAGATAGAGTAGTCATCACGTTTGAATTTGTGTGAAATTTCACCCAGTTTGTTACATTGTAATGTGCTGACCACCAGCGTGTTGTGTGCAATTGACCCCTGAAAACCCCCTCTAATTGGTGTTAAATTTTAAGCAAAATGTTACATAAAATCTTGCTGGTGATAAGCCTGTGTGGTAAGTTTGTTTTTAGAGTAGCCCCCCGGCGGGAGGCGCAGAAGTGTTCCCCCTCACATCGTGTCGGATATGGTATGAATATACCGGGATGGTTATCCCCCCGCCATCCCGGTTTTTTATTTTTTAAATCCTGTAAGATAGGAAAAAGACTAATGCTTTGTTTTTCTGCCAGGGGACAGGGGCATTGGGAGGCATTACTTCTCTTATGCTACGCAATGAATATATGAATCTGAGTCCCGGAAACCAATGCTTTCCTATCATATATCTTAACTCAGCAGTGAATAAGTAATCCATTGATCGGTAGGGATTTTCTGGATAGTTATTGACATTGTAATTTATGACTTCATAGAATTTTACAAGCCTTCCAATGGTAATACCACTTGCAAAGATGAGTTTGCCTGGGTCTTCGTATCGGATCAGTAGGCTAACATCTGCATAGTCCAGCCGTAGAAGGTAATAAGAGCCCCCTCTTATGGATGGAATGTTTCTGCTACCTCGTTGCGTATAGTAAATGCCTGTCATTAACCATAACCGTTGTTTTTTGTCAAGAGGCACGAATCCCTCAAGACCTGCTGACAGTCCCCCTTTGTGGTATCCTGCATAAGAATCGCCGTCCACCTGTGAGAGGACCAGTCCTGCGAATGCCCCCGCTCTAATGGGATGTTTCTCCTGTCCAACTGCTAAATTGTAAATTAGCAGTAAAGCGAGCAGATGAAAGGTAGAGGTGCTGGGTTTAACCCACCTAATAGGTTTGATAAATGGCATTATGAGGATTTATTAGCCGAATCTACGTCAGAAGAAGAAAATGGTTTAAAGACAGAACTAATACCTGATAACTCAAAGGAGGTTGTTAATTATGTCAAGACACCGGACCTTGGCTTTATGCATACTATAAACCCATATCGTGGTTGTGAACATGGTTGTATATATTGCTATGCAAGGAATAGTCATGAATATTTAGGATTTAGTGCAGGGCTTGACTTTGAAACCAAGATAGTGTATAAGCCTGATGTGGCAAAGCGACTTGAAGAATACCTTCTCAAAATCTATCCACGGAAAATTATATTGCATGTATCAACAAACACAGATTGTTACCAGCCCATTGAACGCAAGTTGAAATTAACAAGGCAAATCCTTGAGGTATGCTTGAAATACAAAAATCCTGTCAGGATTATCACAAAAAACGCACTTGTTGTGAGAGATATAGACATTCTCAAACAGATGACAGAATATGATGGTGTGAGAGTGATGATAACGGTCACTACGTTGAATGAATCGTTGCGGAGAGTAATGGAGCCTCGGACTGCAACGGCAGAAAAAAGACTGGCTACTATCAAGACACTGGCACATGAGGGAATTCCTGTTGGTGTTATGGTGGCACCCATCATTCCGGGACTAAATGACCATGAGGTCCCTTCTATTTTGAGGTTAGCGGGACAGGCAGGTGCTTCTTTTGCTTCATATACTGTAGTTAGGCTTAATGGCAGGGTTAAAGAACTGTTTATAGATTGGCTTGAAAGGAATTTTCCCGAGAAAAAGGAGAAGGTTCTTGAATTAATAAAAGACTGTCATGGGGGCAAGTTGAATGATTCTAAGTTGGGACGCCGATTGCGTGGTGAGGGACATATATCTGATAATATAGCACATATTTTTCAAATATTTTCAAAAAGATATATAGAGAGTAACCAGAATAGGCAAAGAGTTCCGCAAGCATATCGGCGAAGAACACTTTTTGACAAAGGGTATTGATACTTGTAATAAAAGCAGATTTGTCGTTTTCGTTGCTTTTTGC
>WFXT01000288.1 GCA_015490475.1 Bacteroidota bacterium | reverse complement strand
TTTCAAATGCTAATATATTAACCACAACGCACTAAGGTGCTTGACAGTGTATATGAAAAGTGCACGTTCTTAAAAGAGCCGGTATTGGATAGTTATTAAAAAACTTGTATCTTTACTTATTGATGAGCATTATAGTATCACGCAGGTTGGGACGCCGTATCAGACCATTGATTCGTGCTATAATGGAATATTATGCCCGTCAGGTGCTTAAGCAACCCATTCATTATGATGCCTATTTAGAACAGGACCAGGCTCAATATATTGATTCTCTTGTCTCGTCTTTTCATCGGGAATATGAGCTTCGCAAGAAAATAGGGCGCAAAAGCAAAGACCAAGACAAGACTGATAAATAACAAGCGAAAGGGTTTTTCGTTATATATCCAGAAAAACCTCGTAAAACATTCCTAATTTCGTAATATGAAATTGCGCTTGTTAATATTATGGTTTTTCGTTGTTTTTGCTGTTTCCCAGCACAGGCTTCCCTCTTCATTTGATAATGTAGAGTCATGGCAGTTAATGCAAGTGTTTTATCGCCATCTTGCTGATATGCCATTGACCCTTGAACCATGCGAATTAGAGGAACCGCCGGCTTATTGTCCTGTTTACAGGCGGGCTGTGCTGAAGTCCGCTCACAGTCTCAGGCACAGGCAAACGGCTACCATAGCAGACTTTTTAAATTTCTCTCAAACTTATTCTGAAGACCCTCCATTGCATGCCACCGCTCATTTTTATGCCGGTGATGTGTATTACTACAAAAGGCAATGGGCAGAAGCAATCAGATATTTTGAGCGATTGAACCCCAGATTCTTACCCTATGACCTCTTGCCTGAATATTATTTCAAGATGGGATATGCATATTTCAAATTGAAAAACTTTGGTTCTGCATGGCAATGGTTCTACCTGATTTATGAGAAGTTCCCTGCAAATAAAGAATATTATCCGCTCGCTACTTTCTATTTAGGTTATATAGCCTATTTGCAGGGCAAGTATAAAGAAGCATTATACTACTTTTCAGAACTCAATAATGACCGAAGGCTTTCAAAGTACGTTCCTTTTTATATAGCTCAAATTAAATTCATTGAAGGCTACAAGCAACGTGATTTTTCCGAATTCATAGCTTATGCTCGCCCTCTTGCCAACAAAAAAGGAATTCATCATTTGTTCAGAAGGGAAACTAACCGACTGCTCGCCTATGCTTATCTCTTGAATAATAAGCCAGATTCCGGATTGGTATATCTGCGAGAATATGTCAAATATCTAAAACAGATGGCTCCCTATGAAGCCCTTATCGCGGGCTTTTTAGCATATAAAGCCGGAAAGTGTCAGGAAGCAGAAGAATATCTTGGACCTGTAACGGAAAAAAGTGATACCATCGCTCAATATGCATCGTACTACATTGGACAATGTTACATATCCAGTGGTGAACCGGGTAAAGCACTTATATGGCTCAGGAAGGCTCAGCAGGGACAAAGCAAACAAATAGCAAAGGATGCCTCTTATGACCTCTTGCAAGCTCTGATACATATGAAGCAATACAACGAAGCAATAAAAGTCCTCGCTTATTACCTTGATTCTCTTAATCCCAATTACCAAGAGTTAAAGCAACTAAAACAACTTCTTCCAATGATACTCTTGCATACGGGGGACTATCCACGAGCTATAGCACTACTGGAACAGATCAAAGCTGGAAACCCAGAACTGGAACGCATCTATGAGCAAGTTGCCTTCAATTATGCAATGCAATTGATTAATGATGGAAAACATAAAGAAGCGAGCACACTTCTCAATAATCTTGTACAGTCTTCCAACTTACGCCTCAAAGCCCTTGCTTATTATTGGCTTGGCGAACTGGCTTACGCTCAAAATAATTATTCTCTGGCAAGGGACTACTGGACAAACTTCCTTCAACTGGCTAAGCTGATAAAGGATACCCTTTCATTTCCTGCAACCAGAGCCAATGCACATTATAACATAGCATATACTTATTATGATCGTGAAGATTTGCTTGGTGCACAATCACATTTTGAGCAATCTGTTTCGCTGTTCAGAAAACGTATTCTGGGCTCTGACGAGCAGAAAGTCTTGCGTGATGCATGGTTGCGGCTCGGCGATGTCCTCCTTCTCCAAAAGAAATGGAAACAAGCATTAAAGGTGTTTGAAGATTATGTTCGGGAAGGACCGCCTCCTAAGGATTATGCCCTTTTGCAATATGGAATAATTGCTGGCAAGGAAGACATGCCAGAAAAGAAGTATAGTGCCTTAACACGATTGTTGGATGAATATCCTCAGAGTCCGTATGCTCCAGAAGCGGCTTATCAACTTGGAAAGGATGCCTTTGATATGGGAAACTATAGTCTTGCTAAACAGTTTTTCAAAAAAGTGCTAAAGTATCCCTCCCATAGACGCTATCCGTCAGCCCTTGCCCATCTCGGTTTGATATATTATCATCTGGGTAACTATGACTCTTCTTTGCATCACATGGAACAGCTTCTGCTTAGTTTCCCCTCATCTCCCGAAGCACAGCCCGCCCTTGCAATAGTTAAGGACATATATTTCCATTGGAATAATCCTGAAGGATACAT
>WFXT01000287.1 GCA_015490475.1 Bacteroidota bacterium | reverse complement strand
GTGGAGTACCAATGCATGCACACGAAACCTTTCCTACTTTATCTCCAATTTCATTAGAGGTTATAGCAAATGGTCTTGTGATACTGCATGACCACAGAACCGTCAAAACCAATCCCCCAAATGCGATTAATTTTCTCATGGCTCCGGATTTTTTATTGCCCAGTGATTTCTAATTTAAAAGATGGTATAATAATCCACTTGAATTCGGCTTTCCAAGTACCTACCTGTGAAATGTTACCTTTCTCTTTAGCTTTTGCAAAAGTAGTGTTTAGACCCTTTGCTTTTCCTGTTTTATTGCCAATGGGCGCGTCCGTTACGCCCACCATTACTGTAGTGTAACATCCGGTAAGCAATGCAAGGGTTCCAGTTCCCAATATTGATAAAATCAACCTCCTCGCCATCATGGCTCTTTAAATTTTATGTTACAAAGTTAAAGTAAAATTTCCAAATGGTTCAGATGACAAAAATCACAAAGGTTGAAATATTGACGGTATAAAAAGTAACAAGTTTTCGAACTTAGATTTAGTCTAATGACTGTACTTTTTGCTTTGCTAAAAAAGTGTCGTACTCTAGTTGCGTTAATGTACATTCAATTACCAGCAGAAGTAAACGACCCTTACATATAATCCATTACCAGACTGAACTTGGATATTTCTCATTGCCCATGCAATACCTCCATTGGCATATGTGACATTACTCCATCCTCCCGGAACACCCGGTAACAAAACTTCCCAATCTTCATCTTCTCCGTTCGTTCTGGCACTAGAGAAAACCTATGTATGTTCCCGAAAGATAGTTAAGCAATTTTGATTAAAAAGGTAAGATGAAGGATTTAAGAATAATTCTGCTTAACTTTGAAACTATGATAGTTCTTGGCATAGAGACTTCGTGTGATGAGACTGGTGTTGGGCTGGTGGAGGACGGAAAATTAATTGACCATGTTGTCGCAAAGCAGGATATTCATTCTAAATATGGTGGTGTGGTTCCTGAATTGGCTTCCCGTCAACACATAAAAAAAGTTTATCCAGCACTGGACATTTTGCTGGAAAGGACAGGAATTAAACTTGAAGATATTGACGGAATCGCTGTTACACGCGGACCGGGATTAATAGGTCCGTTAATGGTGGGCTCACTTTTTGGTCGTGGTCTGGCTGTTGCTTTGCAAAAACCTTTCGTTAATGTAAATCATTTGTTTGGACACATTGTCTCTGTTTTCTTTGCTGAGAAAAGACTTGATTTTCCCTTTATTGTGCTTTTGGCATCGGGGGGACATACAATGCTGATTCTCTATTGGGATACCTTTCATGTTGAAGTTCTGGGGGAAACGTTAGATGATGCTGCCGGGGAAGCCTTTGATAAAGCAGCTGTCTTGTTAGGACTTCCCTATCCCGGCGGACCTTATATTGACAGATTGGCTCAAAGGGGAAATGCTAATAAATATCCAATGCCCAAACCTCAAATTCCGGAATTTAATTTCAGTTATAGTGGTTTGAAAACGGCATTCAGATATCTGGTAGAAGATATAAGGAAACAGGGCATGCAGAAGTTAGAAGAAGAAAAGCCACATCTGGCAGCAGCAATACAAAAGGCTATCATTGACCATCTTTTTGACAAGATTGAAAAAGCCGTTGTTCAATATGGGTTGAAAAGAGTAGCTATTGTGGGGGGAGTGGCCGCTAATTCGTATTTTAGGCAGAGACTTGCGGAGAAAGAAGCTGAGGGTTGGGAGACAGCGGCACCGCCACTGCCCCTGTGCGTTGATAATGGAGCCATGATTGCAATGGCTGGATGGCTTAAACTAAAAGAAGGCAAAATCAGTCCATTAGACGAAGCACCAACGCCCAGACTACCATTAAATGAATTTCTATGAAAATAAAAATCAAGTTTCCGGAAGATAAAATTGTTTTTGAGACACAGCTGAGAGTAGGTATCTGGCACATTAACTACGGAAATCACATGGATAATTCTGCCCCTTTGCAATTGGCTCATGAGGCTCGCATTCAATGGCTTGCAACCATGGGACTAACAGAAGCTGACATTGGTGATGGAGTGGGAACAGTCATGGCTGATAGTGGAATTAATTACCTTGCAGAAGCTTTTCACGGTGACATATTGAAAATTCAAGTTGCTATTGAAATAGAGTCTTCCCTTTCTTTCAGACTTTATTACCGAATGATAAGGGTTCAGGATAATAAACCTATTGCCGTAGTAACTACAAGAATTGTTGGATTTGATTATGAGAAGAGACGACCAGTGCCCTTGCCAGACACCTTTCTTAAGCGATTTACCTCAATATAGAACTAAATGCTTGTTGTTTTTCGTAATTAAAACAGAGAATTATGTAAACATGGGACATTGGCGGGACTTTCATGGAAATCCCTTAAAGACATCTGTTGAACAATGGGTTGAAGAGCAAGTTTCCAAAATTATGGTTCCGTCCCGCCTGCTTATAGGAACAGATTCACAGGTGTTCGCTAACAATGTTAAGTTTGCCACGGTAATAGTTGTTCATTGGGTTGGCATGGGTGGACGTTTGATTGTGCGAACAGAACGTGTAAAAAGACTTATGCCTATGAGACAACGGTTGATGGAGGAAGTGTGGAGGTCCGTGGAAGTCTGGTATCGTATTTCGCCAATTGCTGAAAAAGCCAGAGTACCCGTGGAAATTCATGTGGACATTAATCCTGACCCTGAAGCAGGTTCTCATGTTGTTCTTAAAGAAGCAATAGGTTATTTAAAGGGGTTAGGTATTAAGTATAGAACAAAGCCGAATGCTGTTGCAAGTACCGCCTGTGCAAATTGGTTCGTGCAGGGATGAAACAAATATTGATTCCAGATACTGCTGATATTTCCGAAGAATATGCCCTTATAAGGGAGGTGGCACGATGGACCTTTTTTGCCATTATTGTGGGTATTGTGGTAGGCATTCTTGTGGGACTTTTTTTGCTTGCCCTTGAATGGTCTGTTAAGAAAATTTATGCTTATCAATATTACTTCCTTGGACTGCCTATTTTGTTAATGATTGTAGCGTGGGGCGAAAGAACTTTATGGAAAATTCATAATATAACCAGTACGGACCGTGTGATAAGGGCTATTCATCACAATTTGAAGGTGGGATGGCAATCAATAGTGAAGTCTTTTGTTTTCCCACTTGTAACAATCAGCGGAGGGGGAGCAACAGGAAAAGAAGCACCGGCGGCAGATATGGGGGCAGGACTTGGTTCTCTGATAGCGCGGCTTTTTAGATTATCAGAAGATGACCATAAGAAACTGATGATATGCGGTGTTAGTGCAGGCTTTTCAGCAGCCTTCGGAACACCCCTTGCAGGGGCAATATTTGGAACGGAAGTACTTTTTGTGGGAAATATATGGTATGAAGTGTTGTTGCCATCTATTATTTCAGGCATAGTGGCGTTTCATGTTTCTGCATTGCTGGGAGTTGAGTTTTTCAGACCGCCAATTTTTGTGCATCCAGTGTTTTCGGAGCAATTCTTCCTTTTCGTTATTCTTGGTGGAATAGTTTTCGGAATAGTTTCCTTTATAGTGGTTGAGACTTATAATGAGTTAGGTATTTTGTATCGTAGGTGGAATGCCCCTCAGTCAATAAAGTCGTTCTTTTCTGGTTTAGCATTGATTATGGTTGGCGTATCACTTTCACGAGAATATCTGGGTCTCGGTTTTGAAGAGGTGAAAAACATACTGATTCTGGGAAGTGCCCCACTTTTGGCATTTTATTTTAAGACCCTGGCAATGTCTTTGACTGTGCATGGGGGTGGATCGGGGGGACTCGTGACGCCCTTGTTCTTTATTGGTGCTGCGGCAGGCAGTGCATTTGCACATGTTCTGGGACTTGACCAGTCCACATTTGCCGCCATAGGTATGATCAGTATTCTGGCAGGAGCAACAAACACACCTATTGCTTCTAGTGTCTTGGGTGTGGAACTTTTTGGTATGGAATTGGGCACTTATGCCACTGTTTCAGCACTTATATCTTTCCTGTTGACAGGACACAGAAGTCTGTTCCCATCGCAGAAAATGACTATTATCAAAGCAAGGGGTATAAAAATCCAAAAAGGGGAAACAATTGGCAAAACCTATGTCAGGGGAGCCGTTCCTCATAGAGAGGAACTGCTAATTTCAATGTTGTATAATAAGGCGAAAAAGTTTTATCTTAGTAAAGTCAGAAAAAGCAAGGAACATGTCTGAAGAATTGTCTATTGCCCAGTTGCCACATAATACGGGAGGACTGGAATTGCCCCATAGTGAAAGTATTGAGGCTTACATAGTGGGAAGTCTAATTGTGGATGAAGATGCCAGAAGGTTGGTGATACATAGAATTAAGCCAGAATATTTCTATTATCCTAAGCATCAAGAGATTGTTAGAGTTATCCAAAAATTGTTTAATGAAGGTAGGGCAATAGACTACTTAATCATTGCTGAAGAGCTTGCACGGGATGGTAAATTAGACCAGATTGGTGAAGATTATCTCTTAAGCCTTTCACACACAATAGCCACGCAACAAAACATTGAGGAGCATGTTCAGATTTTGATTGACCACTATATGTATCGGGAGCTGGCACGTATAGGTTATTACCTACAACAAAAAGCCCTTGAACACAAGCAAGAACCAACGGATATCCTTGAAAAGGCAATAAATAATATTACCGAGCTCATTCAGGACACATCCAGAGGGTCATATTTACATATCAAGGATTTATATGAAGATTTCATGAATCAGTTACATCAGATTGCCGCTGACCCGGAGAAGGAAGGCATAATGACAGGACTTCCATCCGGTTTCTCACATCTTGATAGGATAACAGGAGGCTGGCGCCCCGGAGAGTTAATTATTCTGGCAGCCCGTCCAGGAATGGGAAAGACATCCTTTATGCTAACACTTGCTTATAAACTGGCAGTAGATTATGAAAAGCCTGTAGCGATATTCTCAATGGAGATGGGCGCGCAGCAATTACTTATGAGACTTCTTGCTATGGCAACACTAACACCTTTAAGTAAATTCAAAAATAGTAAGTTTACCACTGAAGAACTTGTTGAAATAGAAAAAAGAGCACAGGACCTTATCAATGCACCAATCTATTTTGACGATACTGCACATTTGAATCTTATAGAATTCAAAAGTAAGGCTATGCTTATGAAAGCCCGGCACGACGTTCAAGTGATATTTGTGGACTATTTACAGTTGATGTCAGCGGGAACGCCACGAGGAACTCGTGAACAGGAAGTTAGCCTTATTTCAAGGACTTTAAAAAATGTGGCTAAAGAACTCAATGTGCCAATAATAGCCGTGTCCCAGTTAAGCAGGCGTGTGGAACAGAGGGCTGAAGACAAGAGACCAAGATTGTCTGATTTGAGAGAATCAGGTGCTATTGAGCAGGATGCAGACATGGTTCTTTTCCTTTATAGACCCGAGTATCACGGATTGGTTCCCGAAGCACTCTCGGAAGCACAGGTGCCCCCAGAAAAAATGGTGGGCTATACGGAATTGATTATTGCGAAGCACAGAAACGGTCCAACGGGAATTGTTCCTTTGCGATTTAATAGTGAGATAACACTGTTTGAGCCACCGCCCGAAATGTGGCTTCAAGCAATGAACATTGATATTAGTTCAGATGAACAGACAGTGGTTACTGTACCGTCAAGCATATCGGAAGTTGACTCTGATATAGAAAATATTCCAATTGATGATATTGATGATATTCTTGACAGCAATGATGATTTCTTGGGTGACGACAACAAAGATTCCTTAACTGATGATGATATACCATTTTAACTATTGATATGCGTATTCTCGTGATTGGCTCTGGCAATCTGGGAACTCATCTAATCAGAAGATTAACACAACAGGAACAGGACGTTTATCTTTGGCACTATGAAAGGAATAAGGGTATTTATGAAGCCAATTCTCTGGGGATTGATTTTGTTGACAATCTGGAAGAGTGGCAAGGAGATTTAGTTTTCTTGACAGTTAAAGATAGTGCTATTGAGCAGGTTTCACAACTGGTTAATCCTGATATTGTTAAAGTTCATTGTTCTGGAGCAATGCCAATGTCCATAATATCACGTCCGCCCCGTGGAGTTATTTATCCCCTGCAAAGTTTTATTAAGAGTGAACCAGTGGAATGGGACGAGATTCCTGTGTTTATTACATATGAACCAAGTTCAAAGGAGATTGTCAAGCGGACGGCTTCATTGCTCAGCCCCCACGTTTACGAAATATCGGATGAGCAAAGATTAAGGGTTCATTTAACAGCCGTTATTGTAAATAATTTTGTTAACTTCTCACTGGGTGTGGCATATCAAGTGATTCAAAAGGAAGGGCTGTCAACAGATTGGTTCATTCCTTTATTAAAAAGAACAGCTGAAAGATTTCAATCGGGCAAAGACCCCCTCACCTTGCAAACCGGTCCAGCACGCCGTGGTGACATCAAAACAATACATAAGCACACTCAACTCTTAGCAAACTATGACAAGAATTTTCTGGAATTCTATAAAACATTGAGTGATATAATTTCACGTTACTATGACGACGAAAAACACAGCGAGTGAAGGACTATCCCCTACACAACAGATCCTAACAAAACTTTCTTATGTAGCAACTTTTGTCTTTGATGTTGACGGGACGTTAACAGATGGTGGTTTGTGGGTAACGCCAGACGGAAACCTTATAAGACGAATGGACATCAGGGACGGTTATGCTATCAATTATGCTTTGCGGAAAGGTTATCAGATAATCGTTATCTCAGGAGCACGTATGGAAGGAGTAAGAGAAAGATTAAAAAGATTGGGAGTTACACATATTTACAGCAGAATAAGTGATAAACTGGATTTCTACAAATGGCTTGAAAGAAAACTCAACCTTTATACTAAAGCAGTTCTTTACATGGGAGATGACATTCCAGATATTCCTTTGTTGCAATATGTTGGTTTTAGCACGTGCCCTTCAAATGCTGCTCCCGAAGTTCTTAATGTGGTTGACTGGATTACTTATTCAAAAGGAGGATATGGTGCAGCCAGAGAAGTCATAGAAAAGGTGTTACGACTTCACGGAAGATGGAACGACGTGACATCTACTCTGTGGTAGAGATTGACTTCTGGCGTTTATATTCACGCCAGCGACGCCACGATAGATAAGCAACCAGAAGGGCTACTATTATTGCTATTGCACGGGATACGTTGCGTGGCGAAAAGAAGTCTTTTGTGGGTTTTTCGTGTAGTGCCACAGAATCTGTAGAAGAGTCTGTAATCATAGTATCCTGTTGCTCTGTATGAACCTTGCGAGCAGAGAGAACATTTTCGTCTACTGCCGGTGGCGTTTGACCAAGTAGTAGTAATGTTGAATAGATTGCATAATAATACCCTCCTGCAAAAACAATAGGTTTTAACATCTGTTCTTGAACCTGTTGCAGTTTGTATGTATCTTTTATAGCAGGATGTGGGATTATTAAGGCATCTTTCTTTTTCGGTAAAACAATAATTGTCATGTAGTCACGATTTTCTGCAAGATTTTTAACTCGCCTTATAGCATCTTCTTTGCTTGTGTCACTTAAGACAGCAACTAATATGTCCACAGGAAAATTTTTAATGTAATTGTCCAGTTTTAACCTGAGAGAATCTTGCATATTGGGAGGAAGCCATTGCAGAGAATCCACTACAATATGCAAGGAACCAGCAAAGGACAATTGCGTTATTAATAGCCCCAAAACCAGTTTACGTATAAAACTCATACTGGTGCTAAGTTAAGCAGATTTCTTCAAAAGAACTTCAACTTCATAGCCCTTGTCCAGTACTTGTGATAACCACATAAAGGGATAATGTAAAGGTTTAGGAATGTATGTTCTTTCATAGCGGGTGTGCATTGCAATAATGTCCAGAGATAACATTTTTGCTATCTTTTTGAAAGTGCTTTTAGAAAATTCGTAAAGGTGATAGGGAGAGTGGAGCGGTGCCAGATGAGGAGTAAAGCATCTTCCTGTAAATACATAAATACTCTTCACTGTGTCATAGGTTAACCATCTGTTATTGGGAACACAAATGTATATCACCCCATCTGGCTTCACGACTTTTAGTGATAATTTAAGCATTTCAAGAGGGTCGGGAACATGTTCTAATACTTCGTGTAGGAAGATAAAATCAAATTTGTTATCTACATAATGTTGGCAAAACTCTTCAAATGTGGCTTTAATAAGGGAAACGTTGTCAAAATTTATAAACCTGTCTTTTAGTTTTTCAAAAAATACTTTTGATGGTTCCACTGCTACTACATGTTCAAAGTGTTGAGCGAGCCATCTGGTC
>WFXT01000286.1 GCA_015490475.1 Bacteroidota bacterium | reverse complement strand
GTGCTCAATGACAACTACTGGATTTGGATCTAAAAATGCCCCTTTAAGCAAACCCTTCATATCTGCTGCATTAGACGGATATACTATTTTGACACCTTTCAATCCTGCGATAACTGTTTCGTGGGTTCCTGAGTGATATGGACCGCCACCACCATAGGCACCTGCTGGAACCCTTATAACTGCAGGGACAGGATATTTTCCATCGGTCAGATAATAACTCTTGGCAAGTTCAGTATATAGTTGATTAACCCCTGGAAAGATATAGTCCATGAATTGAATTTCCACTATTGGTTTGACGCCCACTGCTGTAAGACCAGCACATGAACCAATAATGAACGCTTCCTGAATGGGAGTATTGAACACCCTGTCGTCGCCGTGCTTTTCTGCAAGTGTTGCGGCTTCCCGAAACACCCCACCCAGTCGTCTGCCCACGTCCTGCCCGAAAAAGATAGCCTCTGGATAATCTGAAAGGATTTCATCAAGGGCATGCAAAGCAGCATCAACCATAATGACTTTCTGTCCATTTGCTGGTTCCCTTTCACCCTGTTCCTCCGTTATTGGTGACGGTGCCCACACTTTTTCAAGAGCATACTCTGGGTCTGGTTCGGGTGCTTCCACCGCTTTCCAAAACGCTTCTTCAACTTCCTGTTCTGCCTTAGTCTTCAGTTCATTCAGCTCGTCTTCTGTAACACCATATTGTTTAAGTTTCCTCTCAAGTTTAGTCATTGGATCCCTGAGCCTCCATTCTTTTTCAAGCTCTTGCTCATCCCGATAGAACTCTTTTCTTACGCCCGATGTGTGATGACCCAATAGGGGAACTCTGGCATGTAGTAATGCAGGACCTTTGCGTTTCCTGACATACTCAACAAGTTCTCCTACCTCCTTATAACATGCTTCAAAATCAGTTCCATCAACTGTTTTGCGCTTCAACCCTTTAAAACCAGAAGCATATTCGTAAGCGCTCATTACTTTAAATTCCTCACCATAAGCCGAGATGCTCCAATTGTTGTCCTGAACTACATATAAAATGGGCAGTTTGTGAAGGATTGCCTCTTGCCACGCTTCTGCTACTTCTCCTTCCGTTACTGCTCCGTCACCCATTGAACACACTACAATTGGCTTGCCTTTCCATTTCCCTAAACCCCTGTTCTCAAGATATTTAATTCCCAGTGCTGCCCCCGTAGCTGGAATAGCCTGCATTCCCGTGGCACTGGATTGGTGGGGAATCTGTGGATGGTCAGGACCCCTATAAGAAGGATGAGAATAATAGTGCTTTCCTCCAGAAAAAGGGTCATCCTTCTTGGCAAGAAGCTGTAGCATCAGTTGATATGGTGAGAACCCCACTGCCTGCAATAATGCGTCATCCCGATAGTATGGATATAAATAATCCTCTGGTGTTAAGTGGAATCCGACGGCTATCTGAATAGCTTCGTGTCCCAGACTGGTACTATGAACATACTTAGTTATCTTGCGATGCTGGTCATACAACTGTGCAATCTTGCGCTCCCGCGCCATTATGTAATAAGCACGTTTGAGAATCTCTATGGAAACACCTTTCTTTGCAATTTTTTCAACAGACATATACGGAGAATTTACTTAGCCTTAAAGTTAGGATATACTATTTTAAATAGAAGAGCAAATGTCGTTTTATATATCAAGAATGCACCTGAATTTGTATATTCCGTCTTTAGTCCTTTCCAGCTTCAAATCATGATAGGTGATTGCTTTTACATCATGTTCCCAGTCAGTTTGAATGCCATAAATTTCTGCAGTCACTTTGTTTTCTTCTCCTGTAGTTAAGTCCATTACGTTTACTCCACAATAAAGCACCTTGTCAATAATGCTACGAATTAGCACTTCATTTAAGAAATCTGCTATTAGTAGGTCAATGTCGGGGGCAGAGACAGATATTTTCTTCTTTTTTTCACTGTTGATACAATCCAGTTCCTTCCCTGCTATATATGAAGCCAATCCTCTGACGGCTTCTTCAAACAATTCTTTGATGTCATCTGCCTCAACAACCAATATAACATCTGCTGTGTGGTCCTCTATCCACCAACCCATCTCACTTCACCTCTTCATATTCAACATACCTACCCCCTTCATTAAACACTCCTTCATCGTCTTTTGGGGGCTTCACCTTCGTGTTCTCCCGAAGCACGTCTCGCAATCTGTCCTCAGCCCACTTGTTCAATGGATTCCGAATGAAAAAACGCCAGATAGTCCATACAGCCAAGCCCAATAATGCCAGATAAACTAAGAAACGTAGCATACTAATATAGATAACATAAATTTATGCACGGAAAGTTCGAAAAGACTATGGTGCTATTGCTATTATATGAACTGTTTTTGTTCCTGAAATAGGCTCTGCACCATTACCTGAGTCTAAAGTGAATGTTACATTGGTAGTAGTAACGTTAGTTATAAGAGGAATAAGAGGTCCCCAATTAGGATTAGCATTAGGTCCCGCCGTTATGTTGACAACAGGGGGTGTAGAAAAAGGAACAGGGAAATTAACGGTATAAGAACAGACATTACTGCCACAGCCATTTACATTAACAGTAAATGCGCTTGATGAACGAATGTTACCTACAACATGCAATTTCTCAGTTGGCGTAGCAGTGCCAAGCCCCATATTGCCTGTTTGAAAATCAACAACTACTTGCGGACCACCCCCACCACCTATTCTTAGTCGTTTTGCATAAGAGTTTAAAGTATCTCCACCCCTCGGAAAATAATAATTATATCCGCCTATATATATGGCTTCTCTGTCCCATCCCATATAAGTGCCTATAAGTTCATAATTCCAAGGAACCCCATCATAACCGCTGTTATATACAGCGTCCCAACTTCTAAGGGTCATTCTACCTAAAACTTGCAGATTACAATATCTACATGTAGTATCATTAAATCCCGTTGTTCCTATACCGACCCAACCACGAGGTGAAACATAAATTCCTGTCCGAGTTACAGAGCTTCCCCCTGTGGTGTCTATTGTTTGCACCCATAAAGGAGATTCTGCTGTGTCGCCAAGAATGTGAAAGCGAGAATTAGATGGTACTCGCTTGATACCTATTCGTC
>WFXT01000285.1 GCA_015490475.1 Bacteroidota bacterium | reverse complement strand
TCTATTACACGAAGCATTACAAAGGGGCTACAAAATCAAAGCAATAGTAAGCAAAACCGCTGTTGTTTTTACGGAAGCACCAGAGACGATCTTATCTCTTGTAAATCAAAGGGCACGACATGTCCAAACCTCCTTCCTCTATCCATGGAGGATTAAATTGTTTCTTTCAACCTTCTGGTTTGCATATTTTGGAAGCCTGATTATGTCCTTAACGACTCTCTCTTTTGATATTATGACTGGCTTTAGTTTATTGATTAGCAGGTGGTTATCCCTCTTTCTATTTATGACATTGTCAAGTCCCAGATTGCTTTACAAAGCAAATCCTTTCATTCCTGCAACTGATTTACTGCTTTTTTTTGTTTATATAATGGTCGTTTTTAAACAAATTCAAGGTTGCTTGAATAAATGAGTGAAAGAAGACTGACAACGGAACAAGCACGAGAATTAGTAAGGAGATTCAAACAAGGAGATAAATCTGCCTTCGCAGAATTGGTACAGGCATATAGAAAGCCTCTATACTATACAATCCTGAAAATAGTAGGCAACGAAACAGATGCAGAGGACCTAACCACGGAAACTTTTATAAAGGCTTACGAAAACATTGATAAATATGATGAGCAATATGCATTTAGCACTTGGCTTTTTAAAATAGGGAATAATCTTGCCATAGACTTTTTGAGAAAAAAGAAAAGGAGTGCACCAACAGTATCCCTGAGCGATAGGGTCTCAACATCCGACGAAGATTCACCAACCTATGAAGAAGTTTTAAAAGAGCAGGCACGAGACACCAGTGAACAAGTTCATTATCGCATGGAAGCAGAATATGTCAAGAAGATAATGGAACAGATGCCCGAAGACCTGAGACAGATTCTTGAATTGAAATATGTCCATGAATTAACGCATCAGGAAATAGCTGAAAAGTTAGGAATTCCCATTGGGACAGTTAAAGGCAGATTGGCACGTGCCAGAAAACTGCTATTTAAGCTATTGCATCGTCAATAGGTGACTATGGAGTCACAATGGATGCTCATAAAAAAACATTTTGCTCTCTCTGATGAACAGATAAATAAACTACAAGGTTTCGCTCACCTGCTTCAAGAATGGAATCAGAGAATAAACCTGATTAGCAGGAAAGACATAGAAAACATATGGATTCATCACATTGCCCACTCTCTCGCACCGCTCAAATTCATTGACTTTACCGGCTTTAAGACAATAGCAGACCTCGGCACAGGAGGAGGATTTCCCGGAATTCCCTTAGCAATAATATTTCCAGACAGACAATTCATTCTCATTGATTCAAGAAACAAGAAGATTAAAGCCCTTGAAGATATTGTTCAAAAGCTGGATTTAAAAAACGTGAACCTCATATGGAGCAGGGCAGAATTATTATCTCTGTGTGTTGACCTTATATGTGTTCGTGCCGTAGCAAACCCAAGAACTATTCTCAAATGGACAAAGAAGTGGTATAGTGAAAACAATGCCCTGCACTACTTGTTTTATAGAGGCTCAGAAACCGTTAATGAAACACAAAAACTGCCACTATCATGTAAACACTATGACCTTTTCAAATATCTACCCTTTGACTATTTTAGAGGCAAAATTGTATCATTTTGCAGACGAAAGAAGAATGGTTCATAAAAAGATGTTTTGACCTCGCTCTGAATGGCATTCCCACTGCCATGCCCAATCCATATACAGGTTCTGTGATAGTAAGTGGGGAATCAATAATAGGGGAAGGCTGGCATTGTTGTCCTGGCAAACCACATGCAGAGGTTGTCGCCATAACAGATGCTTTAAATCAAGGATATGACTTAATAAAGGAAGACGTAACATTATTCGTTAACCTTGAGCCTTGTGTTCACTTTGGTAAGACACCACCCTGTGTATCCGCTATCGTAAATGCAGGCATTAAGAATGTAGTTTTTTCACACAAGGACCCTGATAGAAGAGTTAATGGTGAAGGGCTAAGATATCTGCAGGAGCACGGAGTTCGGGTTAAAGAAGGAATTTTAAGAGAAGAAGGTTTATGGCTCAACAGACGCTTTATAACCTACCACGCCACTGGAAGACCTTATATAATCTTGAAATGGGCACAGACAAAAGACGGTTATATTGCCCGCAAAGACTACTCTTCAAAGTGGATTACTGATGAATTGTCCAGACAAGAAGCCCACAGGTTAAGAACAACAGAAGGAGCAATTCTTGTTGGTTTCAACACTGCCATTCATGATAATCCTTTGCTTACCGCACGATTATGGAAAGGTCTCAATCCCATCCGCATAGTATGGGACCCAAAAGGAATGCTTCCAGAAAACTTAAAAATATTTAACGACAAATCTGCCGAAACATTTGTGATAACTGCTGTGGACAGAAAATATGGCAAAGCAAATGTGAAAAAGATTCAAGAAGGGCAAGAACTTAAAGCAACCATTGACCTACTGGCAGAACTTAATGTTATCTCGCTACTCGTGGAAGGAGGGACCAAAACAATACAAAAATTCCTTGATTCGGGAATGTGGGATGAAATAAGGTTTTTTGAAAGCAAGAACACTTTTTTCTATGAAGGAATAAAAGCACCCAGTATTCCTCCTGATGCTATCTTTTTATTTTCCATGCCTTCCTCACAAAACGACACTAATTACACCTTTGTCAACTCGCAAACGTTAGGAACAATCATAGACTTTTCCCGTCTAAACAGTGAACTTATCAGGTTCATACCCTAAAAGTTTGAAATCATCTTCGTAGAGCTGGTATATCCTCTCTATGGTCTCTGGAAGGAATTTAACTTCCTTTTTGGGTTTCAACTTGGTCACATTCACCCTTGGTAATTCCTCTGGCAATTCTATCCCTCTCTTTTTCTTGAGCAATTCCCTTAGTTCCTGATAGTCTTCATTGATGTTTTCGTGTCTTCCTAAGAAATCAACAGCGATTTTACCGTCAAGAGTGACAAACCATGTTTGGGGCCAAAGTAATTCAATTAAACCAAGTCTATATTTAAAACGAGTTGGCGTCAACCACTCAATCACAAATTCATCAAAAGAAGAGTAGTGCCCTCTTATCCACTCTCGCAACCATGGAGTCGTCCTACGAGACAACACGAATCTATACGTAGAATATAGACGAGAAACTGGATGTCTCACAAACCCAAATTTGAAGAACAGGCTCAAATCAAATACAGTAGCATACATTTTTATTGGAACATGCCAGAACATAGAATCAAGATCGTGTCCATTGCATGCATAACACAATGTTTTACGAAGGGAAGCACCAGCCGTCTTAGGAACATGAATAAACAATATTCTTTTTTCTTTCCAATTACAAGGGAGTCTACGAAGAATCAATGTATTGAAATATAGAATGATTTTTCGCCATGAATACCACATCAAATTCTGCCTCAGATAATTACATGTTTGAATAATAGTAATGATGAAAGTTTTTGAGCCAGCGGCGGGACTTGAACCCGCGACCTGGGCATTACGAGTGCCCCGCTCTGCCGACTGAGCTACGCTGGCCTATCCTTCATTTGCGAAAAATGTTTAAATCTGCTCAATAAGTTCCCCCGTTCCTTGAACTTGTGTATCTTAGCCACAACCATGAAGCCTTTTAAAACAATTTTCAAACGGTTCCTCGTCCTATCCCGCTTTATGGTCCTCATTGCTGTGATAGTATCCCTCTTAGCATCTTTCATGCTCTTCATAGCAGGTTTATATGAGGTAACTTACTTACTATGGTTTCTCTTCAAAACAGGGGATTTACAGCTATACCAGAGCAAAGTGCTGGCAAGCATTATAACTGCATTAGACATGTTTTTAATCGCAACATTTCTTATAATCTTTTCCCGTGGTTTATATCAGCTGTTCATTGGTCCTTTAGAAACTCCTTCTTATGGTAAGGTATTTGAAATAGGAAGCCTTGAGGACTTAAAAACCAAATTGGGCAAAATAATAATAATGGCTATGATAGTCTTAATTTTCAAACAAATGTTAAAAGCCCAACTTAGTTCAGCCCTTGACTTTTTGTTCGTCAGTCTGGCACTTATAAGTATAGCTGCCGCCTTATATCTGTCACACAAGGAGACTCATGAACATGAGCAGAAATCTTAATCTCGCTAATCTGCCCTATGAAGTAGCTCTTCATATATTTTCTTTATCTGTTCTGCCATTTGCTCCACGCTATGTCTAGAAATAACAAGATTATGGAGATTCTCTGCAAATTGCTTCATTTCACTCCTATTTTCCAAGGCATAAATAATTCTCTCTTTTAACTCTTCCACATTATCCATCTCAAATAATAAACCAGTTTTCTGATGAAACACAATTTCGTTATTTCCTGGAATATCAGATGCTATTGGAGATACTTTAAATAGCCCTGCCTCTATTAACGAAATAGGCAGTCCTTCCCAACGTGAAGGTAATATCATTGCATCTGCCATAGCCCACCATTTAGGCATATTCTCAGGCAGAACAACTCCTTCAAGT
The DNA here is from genome assembly GCA_015490475.1 of Bacteroidota bacterium. Taxonomy (GTDB): domain Bacteria; phylum Bacteroidota; class Bacteroidia; order JAADEI01; family JAADEI01; genus JAADEI01. The sequence goes on along the minus strand of WFXT01000285.1, from coordinate 1,714 downwards.
CTAACATACGGGAGATGACCAATTTGATTTTGTATATCCTCAAACAATGGACCATCACCCAAAAACACAAAAAGAACTCGTCTGCTTAGCAAAGAGTCTCTCAATTCAAGTAAAGCTTTTGCCAACACATCCAATCCCTTTTGCTCATGAAATCTTGCAGGAACGACAAAAACATATGTATCTTGCTCAATATTAAACTCCTTACGAAGTTCTACTCTCTCTCCTATTAAAATGTTTGTGTCAATAAAAGGAATACCATAATAGACAATTCTTATTCGCTCCTTGGGAACTCCAAAATGTTCTATAGCGAAATTTTTATCAGCTTCTGAGACACAAATTACTATATCAGCGTGTCTGACAGACCAGCCCTCATAGAACCTTTTGATAGAAAACGCTATTCTCCAGAAAATGCCTTTTTTTATCATGAATTTTCGTATTGGTAATCCATGTAGCGTTACAACAATAGGAATTTTTCTTTCTGAAGGATTGAATTTATCTTTAAGAAGAGCAACAAACAATGGTCTTATAGCGTGGAAATGAGCCAGAGCACATCCTGCACTCTCTATCTCCTTCAAAGACGGCCATTTTTCGTTTATTGATAAAACACTAGGTACTTTTTCATATAGTGTTCTCCACTTTCCTGGCTTAGCAAACAACACAAATTGAAAGCCAGCTAACGAACTAATGAGATTATATAAATGTGTTGCAACACCGCCAGGGGAATAATTTTGCATTATCTCTGCTACAATCAGTGAATTTTTTTCACCTATCATTTCCATAATACTGCTAAAATAACTAAGATTAGATTTACAAGTTCTACTTAATATATTCCATTATACACCCAACTACACATAAATAGCGACCAATCCCCAATCTCGATAAAGACGTAGTTTTAAATTATGTTGTTCAGCAAAAGATTCTATTGCGTCCCGATAGTCCTTGAACACTGGCTCAAAAAAATCGTCTAAAACAATCATTCCGCCTGGCTTAATTTTACTCAAAGCAAAAGTTAAATCAATAATAACCCCTTCTGCCGTATGTAGACCGTCAATAAAAGCAAAAGCAAAATGAATATGATCGGGAATTAGCTTCTTGTTAACAACTTCTTGAGTAGTTGCTCTAATAGGGCGAACATAATCATTAAGTCCAAATTTATTAATAGTCTTTAAAAAACTATCCCAAGTATTAAGCTTTTTCCCTTCTTTTTGCAGGAGAACACCTCCAATATGAGGATCTATACTCCATATCTCTCTTTTACTATACACAGCCATCGCCACTGTTGAACGTCCCCACGCAGACCCTATTTCCAGAAAAGAACCTGGTACATTTTCCACTGCATCAGATAAAGACAACAAACCATATAGTTTTTTGGGCGATGGATAGCCTCGTACTTGCATGCCCCGAAATATAGCATATCCTTTAGAGTCTAGGGGTAGGAAGCCATAACGAAGCATTTTCCAAAATGCCTGCACACTCTTTAACATGCCTTGAATTTTTTAACACCAGCAACTAACAAAAATCACTTTTTTCGGATATGTACAACTTTTGGGCATAGGAGTAATTTTCTAAATCATCAAAGATACATCTCCTTTTCCAAAAACGGAAGGACCACAGTCCACAGTTTGGAATTTTATGCTTAAAGAAGAAATACATTTATATATGATCAGAAACCAGTATAATAATCTAACAATTTTGCTAGCATAAAGTAATAACC
>WFXT01000284.1 GCA_015490475.1 Bacteroidota bacterium | reverse complement strand
TCAATAGAACACTAAAACAAGTAGGCGTAGTTAATAAACCAACAATCTATGTGTTCAACAAAGTAGATGTATTAATGAAGCAAAAAGGTCTTGACCTACAAGAGATTGAAAGGCAATATAGCCTTGACGTGGAATATCCTCAAATTTTTATTTCGGCAACAGAAGGAATCAACATAGATGCTTTGAAAAAACTTATACTAAAAGAGGTTGTAAAGCAATACAAAGAAAAGTATCCGCATCTTGTTCCAAGGATAGGATTAGACACAAAAGCCCTTGAACAACTATCAAATCAAGAAGTTTCCAGTGACAATGCTACAGTAGAAGAACCTTCTGACATCACCAACGGAAAGACTACCAAACAGGAAGACATACAAAGTCAAATTAATCAATACGAAAACGAAAAGTCATAGTTCCTATTTGTTCTGGTGGAGCGGTTGGGTCGGCATTAAATTTTGCCTGTCTGGCTGCCCTCAATGCTAAATCAATTAACCTTTTATTGGTTGTCGTGGACTTTGAAGGGTCATATTGTGCTCTCTTAACATTTCCCTGTGGGTCAACCCAAATTTTGATCACCACTATTCCTGTTTCCTGTGATTCATCTCTCACCTGAGGTACACTTTTTAGCGTTCTACCTGCCAAACTATACCCTATACCACTGGTACCGATCCCAGTATTACCAGAAGAGCCCTTTCCCTCTTTTGAACCTGTTGGCTTGCCTCCTCCCCTACCCGGTTTACTCAACGTACCTCTTGGTCCTTTATACAATGCGGAAGGGTCAATGACAGGCTTTTCTGGTTCCTGCTCCGCTTCCGTTTCTGCTTCCTTTGTTTTTTCTGTGATTGGCTCTGGTTGCTCAACAGGTTTATTGGGTTGTTCTTTCGGCTCCGTTTTTTCTATCACGGGGGCATCTTCAACGTCTTGTGTTATTACTTCCTCCTGTGGCACTTCCTCCGGTTGAGAAGGATTAATAGGCTGAGTTGGTGAAGATTCCGGAACTCCCCCAACCTCTACATTTTCTATTTCTCCAAAAGCGATCATTACCCCTTCTTCTGGTGGGGGGGGCCATGGCTTCCACAAACCTAACAGGAAAAGCATTATCACAACCAAAACAAAAAAGAGAGAGGTAAACAAGATAGCCAACTTTTTAGCCCTCCTCTCCTCCTTCAATTCCTCTTTTGTAATATTCATATCTCCAAAGGTATAACGTTTGAGCATATGAACATTATTTCCCTGGAAAAAATTTTTTTCGTATCTTTGTAATCAAAACGAAAGAATCATGAAGCGAACTATCCTGGCAATAGGCATTTTAAGTGTGGCTGGCTTGCCCGCAATAGGGCAAGTTACCCTTACTAACATAAACAGCCACATTGAAGTGACTCCCGGCGGGATACTTTACATTGAAGGAGGCGCATGGTTCCAAGGTGACGGAGCACGAGTAAACAATGATGGAACCATCATACTCACTAATCACCCAGATCCAGGAACAGAAGATTGGATAAATGACGCCAGTGATACACTATTAAGTGGTACAGGGACTGTGAGGCTGGAAGCAGACGGTCCGCAGAATATCACAGGTACATATCCAACCACATTTCATAATCTTGAGTTAGATGGTAGCGGAAATCAGACCAAGAGTCTCGTTGGTGTTGACGCTTATGTTACAGGTCAGTTAGTTTTAAATGATGAGTATTTGGACGTTCAGGACAATATGCTTGTTATTTTAAATGATGACCCTACTTCTCTTTCTCGTTCCGGTCCTCTTACCGCTTCATATACAAACAATACAATTGAAGGGTCTATTATAAGCACATCTACTGACCCCAACAAAGGATTCTTTGGACGGGCGGTGAGAGAAGGAGACACATACTTATTCCCATGGGCTGCCGATGTTGGTGGCACAAATCCGATCTTTGTACCTATAGAAATTCAAGTAAACACCCTGAAAGGCAATAATATTCGCTATACAAAGCTTGTTTATAATTCGCCACTTTTGGAAAATCTTGATACTTCACGTAAAGACACAATGATTGACAAAGTGTGGACAGATTGGTATGTTAAAATACACGCTGGAGATGATTCAACAGACAAAGATGAAGTCATCACTCTTTATGCGGTAAAATCAGCTAATTTCTTATTTGAAGGAATAGTTCAATGGCGCTATGACTTTCCTGCTTTTCCTGAAGGAAATCCTCCTGCATGGACAGCAAATAGCTTCATAAAAGATTCAGCAGAGGTGATTATAGACGACACGGACCCTAACAATCTGGTGGCAATAAGCAATACATTCATAAGAAACTATACAGGTTCTAATGCATCACCCAACTTCACACTATCGGATGTCATTTTCAGAATTGTAGAGCCTGTGGTATTTGTACCCACTCTGTTCTCTCCCAATGGGGATGGTGTAAATGATGTGCTATATGTAAGAGGTCAATTGAACTCTTTAAGATTTGAAATATATGACAGGTGGGGTAATAAGCTTTTTGAGACCACTGACCAAACAATCGGGTGGGATGGAACAGTGAATGGAAAGCCTGTAAATAATGGCATCTACGCTTATTATCTTGAGGCAGAATTATCAAACGGTGAACTTGTAAAACAGCAGGGCTATGTTGTTCTGGCGCGCTAAACTCGGGCTGGCGGCACTGGTTTTAGGTGGAACTCTCGTAGCACAAGACGTCCACTTCTCTCAATACGTTTCCCTACCAGTGTACGTAAATCCTGCTTTAACGGGGTTCCACGGTGGAAAGTTCAGAGTTAACGCAGTGTATAGGGACCAGTGGCGAGCTATCCCTGCGCCTTTTATGACTGCAGCCTTAACAGCAGATGCTCCAATTCCTATAAAGG
>WFXT01000283.1 GCA_015490475.1 Bacteroidota bacterium | reverse complement strand
GGAATTTATGACGTAATGGTTATTGCAGAAGACACTCTCGGTTGTGTTGACACTGCTTACACGACTGCTGTAGTATATCCCCTGCCAGTGGCTAATTTCACTGGCGATTCTTCAATTTGTGTGTATGATACCGCTGTTTTTGTCAATCAATCATTTGACCCATGGAACAGTATTCCTCTATTAGTTAACTGGGATGTTGGCGATGGAACCACTTATCAGTCAACAGATACAGTAAATCACAAGTATAGTTCTGCTGGTACCTATCCAGTTAAACTTACTGTAACCTCTTCTGTAGGTTGCAAGGACTCCATTACCAAACAAATTGTTGTTCATCCTATTCCCGAGTTAAATCCGTGGACTAATGCTCCTGTCTGTAAAGATAGTTTTCTTGTCATTGGTGATAACGGCAATTACCAATACACATGGTATTTGCCTGATGGAAGCACCGTTGACTCTTCCCATATATTTATAGAGCCTGCATTGCCAGAACATTCAGGAACATATATAGTTAAAGCGGTTGATTCTACTGGTTGCATATCGTTTGATTCAGTTGATGTGATTGTGTGGCAAAGACCTGTCTTTACTATTCAAAAGGACACCTCTATATGCCTTTATGACTCGGCATTTCTGTTTCCAGTTTTTTCAGTTCAAGGAACTGCACCATATCAATACCTATGGACACCATACGCATTTTTAAGTTGTCCAGTGTGTTCCTCCACCTATGCCTTTCCTTACGATACTATGACCTACGTTCTAAAAGTAACAGACGCAAATAAATGTTATAATTACGACACAGTAACGATAAATGTTTTGCCACGTCCAGAAATTGACCTTCCAGATCAGACAATCTGTTATTATGACAGCCTTAGACTGGATGCCTCAGAGCCTGACATAATAGAATGGAAATGGTCTCCCTCTCAACTGGTTGATTGTGATACGTGTTCCACTGTTACTGTCTTGCATAATGATACCTCTGCAACTGACTTGTCTCTCTATCTGACCATTACAAACCAATATGCATGTTCATGGACAGAACGTGTCAAAGTAACTATTGATACAGGATTTGCAATAACTATCTATTCAGATACTTCAATATTTACTGGCGGGACAGTTAATTTAACAGCAGACGTTGACCCAAATCTATTCACCTACGAATGGAAATATCCAGACTTAGCCTCCCTATCAAACATTTCTTTCAATAATCTGGAATTTTCTTACAGTTATCCAGATACTTTTCCTGTTGTTTATGTATCGTATAGCGAAAATATGTGCCTTAGAAGTGACACCGTTTGGATTAAAGTGATAAAAGTGCCCGAGTGCGACTCTGGCACAGTGTTTGTACCCAATGCATTCACTCCCAATAATGACGGTGTTAACGATATTCTATATGTCTATTCAGGTGCAGAGTCTTTCCTGAAACTTTTCAGAATATATGACCGATGGGGCAATTTACTCTATGAAATGCGGAACCAACGCTTAGGACTCCCTCTGATGAGAACTGCTGAAGGATGGGATGGCACATATAAAGGAAAACCCCTAAGACCCGATGTTTATGTGTATTATTTGGTTTATCAGTGTGGCGACAAGATATATGGGCAGAAAGGCGACGTTACTTTGTTGAGATAACTATTATCGCACTATATACAACTTGCCCCATCCTTTGTAGAAGAATTTGTCTGCTGATGTTTCATATTTCTCTGGCAGTGTGCCATCATTGTATCTAACAAAAACCCTGTATAGATAAACGCCGTTGCCGAGGGGTCTGCCAAACTGGTCTGTCCCGTCCCATGCATAACGTGTTATGTTGGTTCCAATGTGTATTGGTCCCAGTTCTTCCTTTGTTATTTCACGGACCAAGCGTCCCGAAATAGTGAAAATCTGGATTCTAAAGTCATCAGGAACTTTTGTTCCCGTGAGAACGAATACAAATCTGGTGCTGGTAGTGAAAGGATTGGGATATGGGAAGATGTTTGAAATTCTTGGGGTTCTGTCCACCTTAAATGAAACCCGATAGTCATACTTGCCTGCTGAATTGCCTGAAACATCCATTCCTTGCACTCTCAACTCATAAGTGCCATCTTTTGTGAATGTGGGACGCCATCTTATCACCATCCTATTATCTTCTCCATCACTCATAGTAGCAGGGATAACGGTCACCTGAGGGTCATTGAATGGGATTCGTTTGATTTTATTATCAGGGTCAACAATAAATATATTCATAAGGGTTGTGTCATTAAGTTTCAAATAGGGGTGTTCGTCCCGAAGGGTTATTTCAATCAGTGGATTGGGGGAAACATAATCACCATCAAAGATTCTCCTGCCGTCAAATGTCACATCAATGAATGGATTCCACGGGTCCCTAAGAACATAAAAGGGTAATCTAAAGGTATTATTAAAGGCATAGGCTTCTGGTTGGGCTTGTCTGCCAAGAGAAGCAAGGTATGGATTGAGAGTGGCAAATAACATAACATTACCACTTGCAGACCGAGTGTCAACAGTCATTTTCCATATAGTGGTATCCTTGGGTTTAAATTGTTTAAGCATATATTGTTCTGAAATGTCAGTGCCGTTAATAAACCATTTGACAGTGAGACTGTCCGAAGCAAAATCAGAAACATTCATAACTGCTATCTCTATTTCCAGAGGCTCACCATTGAGGAATGAGTCTTTTTGTGGTATTACTAAATGAGTCATTGGGTCATATACAAACTCTGGCAATGGGTCGTAAATAACACGCCAATATTTCAACTGAATTGGCGTGGCATTCCCTTCGTCTTTCACATATAGACGCAATCTAATGTAAGGATATTCTCTGGCTTGCAAGAACATCAGGGTAGTATCTTTGCTATACAGTCTTGGAATAATCACTTTTTCCTGTCCCGATTGGTCAACGGCATAAACGGTTAGCCATGCAGAATCCAGAGGATTATCCACACCATCATAATCCCACTGAATTCTATACCACTGTCCTGCGGGACCAATCAACGGCGATTCCATAAATCCATTGGGCCAATAACCTGTTATTATAGTATCCCAGAATAAAATATCCATTGTATCGCCATATTGAAACACAGGTTGGAAGGAAGGGTCTCCCAGTTTAGTGAAAAAGAACCACGGGCAAACATCACAAATGCTATCTACCTGAACACCAAGCGAAGAGAAAAGTGCTTTTAATGTTGACTTCCATAATGATGGTTTCGGGGCATACTGACCGCCGATGACATAAGCACCGAAGTAATATCTTTGGGGAAGAGAATTAATGAAGTTTATTATCTGTTCCTGCAAAACATCCTGTGAATAGGCTGTGTCTATTGTCCAACTTGGGCTTTCGTAAATCCTAAATTTCAAATCAGGCATATCAATTCCATAATAAGCCCGTGGACCATCAACGGGACATATCATATCTCCAAACACATCACCGACCCAATCATTGTCGTTGTCCTGACTACCAAGAAGCATTCCTGTTGCTGTATCAATACCAAAGAATTGAATACTGCCGAATCCAGAATTCCATCTCCAATCACCATTATTATCCCTCCATCGCCACCATCTGGCACAACAACCTCTGTCTATAAGCATTCCGTCAATTAGCAGTTTGGGGTAGCGACATCGCAGATTCACGTTGCCAATTCCCGCATTTGGATTAAACCAATAGTTAGCAGAAACTATTGATATTTTCCTTGCAGATTCTCCAAACACAAACTTCCTTTGATCCCAATCATACTGAAGACCATAACGGAAGTTTTCTTCCCACTGATAGGGATGCCTTTGTTCCCATCCGCTTTTTACTTCTTTAGCAAATCCAACAACTGTAAAGGATTGCATCTTCCATCTGGTAGTGTCCTTAGCAGGGGTCACACGCCAGTAGTAGACCCTGCCTTTTTCCCAGTTAATCTGAGGGGTCCACTTAATAAGCCCATATACGCCTTTTATCACCTTTCTTTTTTTGAAAGGCGATGAAAAAGTAGCAATAGTATCTATTTCTATTATGTAGTCCTGAGGGGGCGAGAGCACATCACTAGAGAATGCAAACAGTGTCACAGGGACAGTGTCCACTCGCTGAAGATGATAGGGATAAATAGGAAAAGCATCGGTAGAAGAGACATAGGCAGTAAGAATAAGTTCATTATTGCCGTAATCGTCATATTCAGGAATATCGTTGCTGGCATCAACGAATATGCGTAGTCTGAGCAGTCCGGGTTGCTCACCAACGGGTAACTGGACATCTACTGTGTCTATCAAAATAGTTGAGGGCACTTTCCAGTCAAACACTTCCGTGTTGCCATCCGGATAAGTAAGTTCAATATAAATCCTAAAAGAGTCTCTAACACTTTTACCAACATTGAATATTAAAAATCTCAAGTCAAAAGAATCCTGCAGGACTGAAAGTGTTGAAGGTTTAAGCCATGCATAGGTCTCGGAAACTATATATTCCGCTTTATTTGTGGCATGCAACCTTATGCCGGGGTCTCCATGGAACACAAAAGTTTCCTGATGTTGTCGTAGAATAATATCATTAGACGCCTGTCCAGACGTATATCGCCATGCTTCTTTAAAAATAGTTCCTATTGGTTCGCCGTACGCAAACTGCGTTGCACTATAGTAGAATCCTCGTGTTATGTAGTAATCTTGGTACAGCAATGTGAGGTCGTATCCACCGTAGAAGCCTATTG
>WFXT01000282.1 GCA_015490475.1 Bacteroidota bacterium | reverse complement strand
CATTTGAATGCTGGGCAAAAGTTAAAACTGATACCTTGCTGTCTTACTGGATAAGGAATTATTATTAGAAAAAGCTACCAGCCTAAAACCTTTACAATTAGTTTGCCTCACAACGTCGTCAAAATAATAGGCTCAGAATGGATAAAAAACTCACTAAACATACTTTATGCGACACAGAACGATACAGTGATGCTAAGAAAGTTCAATTTTGACACACTATTTGAAACTTCATCACAAATGGAAATTTATAAAGATTACTCATTAGTGAAGCAGATCATCAAGCGATATTCGTCTGGCAGAAAAGCAACAACTCCGAAACACTATTTGTTATTGACACAACCTCACAGCTAATCTCAAGATATCAAATTGAACATGGACAAGAGACAGTTAATGTGATCCAGTGCAAGACCAAAGTCCCAGTTAGTAATTACACAATTGCTAGTAAACATCATAATAATTCACTGCTTATATATGACAGGAACAACAATAGCGTTATTATCGTAAAATAAACTAAACACAACACAATAAAAACATGCAGGGAATACTTTCCCTAACAGGCTGGATGGTTTGCATGTTTTTGCCGTTTCTTATTATAGGTCAAGACACACATCAATGGCTAAAAGAAAAGGCTAAAACATTAGACTTTTCCTGTGACAAATATATCATGGTTGTTTTTCCATACTCGCCAGCAAGTTGTCCCACCGTAAATACCCGATTTTTGCGGTTAAGGAATAAAGCCCTTCGGATTGCTGAAAATGGCGGTTGTGTGATATATCTATTACCTCAGGCATGGCAACAATTCAATAAAGAAAACATTTTTGCTCGGCTCAGTGGCTCTGAAAGTTTTCAATGTGAGTATATAAACTTTGCAAATTTTGAAAATATCCTTAAAACCGAAGATTTAATTGACTTTGTTTGGGTATATGATCCACGAACCGATAACATCATAAGCTATGAACCAGACGCAGAAAATCGCCTTTGTTACGTAGAACAGGTAGAACAAATTAAGATCAGCCCTGATTACAAAGGTGTATTACATTCCCTTGTGCACGTTGATTCCTTATGGTTTATATTTTATGATGCTGTCAATAACTCAATAGTATTTTTAAGCAGAAAAGATTTAAAAGTTGAGCGAACAGTTAATCTGAACAGCATATACTGCCATATTTATGAAGATGTGGTAAGGGATAGCACTTGTCTGAAAGAAACATCCTGTGATGAAATACTTCAGTTTATCTATGTGGGTTCCATACAACCCTGTCAATGGAAAAGAATCAGCTATAGTCCCACGGGTAACATATTGCTGGAAGGAACCTGCAGAGTGTGTGATACTATTGTTCATCTTCCAGAATTAGATATGCAACCGTTTGCAAGCCTTGGTGAAACAGAGATAAATGTTATCCTTTCTTATCCTGACTTAAACTATCGGGGTAAGGTTTACATATTTCAGGAACCTGGTGGGTCCTACCATGAACCAATAGGATGTGTCAATACAGAAACCTATAAGACTATTGCATATGGGAACATTAAAGGTTGTCCAATAAATGTTAGCTATTCACACAACATCTCTGGGAACCATAAGGTCTTTATATCCAAGAACTGTGGTGGAAATCCACGAGTTTGTCTGACACACATTGACTCAGAAAGCACAATACCTATCAGTGCAGTCATTGCAGAAGGGAACATTTATATATGGGACGGGCTATATATCAGGAAACTGAAAGTATGGTAAAAAGAACTTTCTATTCACGTCTTATTTGTGATTTTACGGTGGTCAGGAACAATATGGGCGTGGGTTTTTGTTTTGCAAAGAGACGGGCTGCCCAGGTGGCGGAACTGGCAGACGCGCAGGACTTAAAATCCTGTGGGCCGATAGGCCCGTGCGGGTTCGATTCCCGCCCTGGGCACAACTCAATGAACCTATAATAAGGTAACCACAGTGTAACACAGGGTTTCACAGAATTTTTTCTTAACGGCTTTTTTTACAACATGACATGTGATTCCGCAGAGACAGAAGTGGCAGCTCTTTCCAACTATATGTTTTTTGCGAAAACATTGCTATACAATTAAAATATGCAGAACTTGCACGCTGATCAGCTTAATCGGTTTTTATAAATTGTTAAGTGTGCAAAGCTATTTCGAGCGAAGAAACAATTGTAGGGCGGATTTGTTTTATTATATGGAAATCAGTGGGAAAGCAATGATGAGGGATTTTGATGTAATTGTTGTGGGTGCTGGGCATGCTGGCAATGAGGCGGCTGTTGCCGCTGCTTCCCTGGGCATGGATGTCTTGCTTATAACCATGGATTTGAGCAGGATTGGAC
>WFXT01000281.1 GCA_015490475.1 Bacteroidota bacterium | reverse complement strand
GTGTTTTTAATGCTTTCAAATTGATAATTGAGAGTGAATCTGACTTTGCGATTGTCGTAGTATAAGCGTTTTGCAGATTGCTTAAGGAGATTCCATGATAGTCTTCGCTTTTTGCCTCGTAATAAACGTGTTGAATCGACAAGTAGGGCAAGCAATCTAATGGGCAACGTCGCAGGGATAAAGGGTATGGGACGCCCCATTTCCATTGCAATGTAGGCAAGAATGTCTCTGTGTAACCAATTCTCTGCAGAAACTATAAATCTTTCGCCTGTGATGCCCCGTTCTGCTAGTTCAATCATTATTTTGGCTACGTCATAAGCATCAACAAATCCTGTTCCCCCCACAGGATAAAAAGGAAATTTTTTGTCAACGAGAGAAAAGATTTGTGATGAGTCAGTGTACCAGTTTCCGCGTCCAAGGATAACGGAAGGATTTACAATGACCACTGGTAAGCCTTCTGCAAAGCCCCGCCACGCTTCTTTCTCGGAAAGCCATTTAGTATAGGAATAGTCAGAAGGGTTGTGTGCGGGGTCCCATTCTGCACTTTCATCAATGGGAATGCCGTTGATTGTCCTACCGAGGGCAGCCACCGAACTAACGTGCACAAAAAAACGTAGGTTTCCATATTCAATGCTTGCATTAATCATGTTTCTTGTCCCAATGACGTTTGTTTCCAGCATTAGTTCCTTGTCTGCAGGTCGAAAGGACACTCTGGCAGCACAATGAAAGACTCCTTCAACACCAGTTAGTGCTTTTTTTATGCTCTCGTAGTCAAGGACATTCCCTTCAATCCATTCAATCTCTGTGGCATACTTTCCTAAACGAGAAATATCAGAAGTGGGTCTTTTTAATGCCCTTACATCATAACCTTTTTCAAGTAGCGTTTTGACAAGGTGACTGCCAAGCAAACCAGTTGCCCCTGTAACCAGAACCTTTCCTTTCATCTGCTTTTGTTTTTCCGTTTTTGACGACGCCATTCCCACGGCGGTATGTTAGGTTCATCCTGCCACAAACCCAATCTTCTCTCTCTGGCTAACTCTTCCAGTCTAAGCCATTCCGCTTCTTTATTGTATCTGCGATATACCCATGCCCAGCCATTACGCACTAACCACCTATTAACGTTTAATGTGTCATCCACATAAATCACTGCTACCAATCTACCATATCTGTCCTTATCTTTTGGCTCTATAAGGACTTTTTTACCGAAAATAAGTTTTCTTAATGCCTGTGCTGATTTAACGCCATCGTCCTGCCTTAATTCTGGAGCATCAATACCCCACAACCTTATGCGAACTGGCTTCAATTGATAGAACACTGTTACTGTGTCCCCGTCGTGAACTTTTATTACCCTTCCGTCAAGGACAAATACCAGCAGGATGGCAATTAAGACAACCACAATAAGTCCCCATAGGGATAGATTATCCCGCTTTCTGTTAGTTTGTCGTCGTCTCATATTCCTTAATAATTTCTCTGTGTTCCCAGTTGGGTTCTAATTTAATAGATTTTAGTTTTAATAGTCTTTCTGGAGGAATGAAAAGTCTGTAATTACCATTGTTCCAACGTCCATCTCTATTTCTGTCTTTAAGTATGTATATAGACACAGGCACTGAAGGGAAGCATTGAAAACTAAGGGTAGGGGAGCCAGCAGACAACCAGAAAGAAATTTTTCCTGTCTTAACAAGAACAGGTTGTTGCGTTTGATTGCCTACGATAAATGTTGAGCATTTCGTCCACGACTGTTTTGTAATTATGTGGATAGTATCATCTGCCAATTTACCCCACTTCAAGTTAAATTGCCCTGAAGGTATGTCATATTCACTATTTTTAGCAAGGAATACGATTGCTTGTAGAGGAGAAGCCCAATAGACCTTGATTTTGTTTATTGAATCTTTGACAATCGCAATTATAGAATCTTCTTGATTTATAACGGGAGCGGGAAACGATAGGGTTAGCCATGAATATTGGGCAGTGTCATTTTTAAGAAGTTTCTGTGATATTTGCAAATGGGCAATAGTATCCTGACAAGAAGGCAATAGTACTGTGAAAGCAGTGTCCCATTTTCCATATAGTTCAAGCCTTATTTGACGGGGGGAATCTGCTAATTGGGTTATTATAGTATCCCCAATTTGTACAAAAGGGACAGACATGCTTACACTATCCCATCCCCCTATGTTTATTATTAATCTTGCGGAAATGGTACTTATTGTTTTTACTGAAATACGTGGAGATTGTGACGATATTAAAATTGTATCTTTTCCTTCTTGCGGAACGTGAATAGTATTTGAACCGACAAATTCGCCATAGTCAAATTTTAAGTTATTGTTTCTGTCCTGCCATATTGTAAGATCATAGGTTCCTTCGGGAAGTTTGGGCAATTCTCCCTTTTGACTGTAATACAGCAATGTTTTGCCCGCAGAATCTTTTAGAGAGGCGACGAAACCAACGAACGGTTCCGAATCATCAAAAGGCATTCTTATCACTTTTATCTTGGGCACATAGACAGTGTCATAGGTGTGCCATAAACAAGCAAAGGTTTGCCTTATGTTTCCTTCGGTTAGGTCTCTAACAAAATTGACCATGTTTAAATACAGGAATGAGGAGTCAAGGAGCGAGTCTATGTAGATGAAAAGTTTGTTTCTTTTGACTTTATGTTTGAAGCCTGTTGTTGGATGTAATAGAATTTTACCTTGTGGGTGTGTGATTATAGGTTCGTCAAAAGTTATGATAATTTCTTTTTGTGGTTTTGTTCCACAGGGTGGGCTTACATTAGTTATTTGAGGTGGTTGTAGGTCTCTTGGTCCCCCAGAGGGTGGAACCACGTTGGCACAACCGCCGTTTATTATCACAAAACCCACAGTAAGCAGAGCTATGACCCAAATAGCCTTGGAACCCATCTCTTCCATTAAGGAGTTACAACGTCGCATACGTTCCCTTGCTATACAAAAAAACGCTATAATTCTTTCACACTACTATCAGAGACCAGAGATTCAGGATATTGCTGATTTTGTGGGAGATAGTTTAGCTCTTGCCAGACAGGCTCAAAAGACAAAAGCAGACATAATAATTCTTGCTGGAGTTTACTTCATGGCGGAGACAGCCAAGTTGCTCAATCCAGATAAAAAGGTTTTTATTCCTGATGTGAATGCAGGATGTTCACTTGTTGAATCGTGCCCCCCAGTGCCTTTCAAGCAATTTATTGAACAATATGATAACCGCTTTGTGATGACCTATATAAATAGTTCCATTGAGATAAAAGCCATGAGTGATATAATATGTACTTCTTCCAATGCTCTGAAGCTTGTTCAGATGGTACCGCCAGATAAAACATTAATTTTTGCACCAGATAGACATCTGGGAGAGTTTCTACAACGTGTTACAGGGCGTGAGATGGTTATCTGGCCCGGACAGTGTATCGTCCATGAAGAGTTTAGTGCTGACCAAATTAAAGAACTCAAGAAGAAGTATCCTGATGCCAAGGTGATAGTGCATCCTGAATGTGGTTCGTCGCTGCTTGAAATAGCAGATTTTGTTGGAAGCACAGGCCAGTTGCTTAAATTTGTTAAGGAAGATTCTGCAAAGCGGTATATAGTAGGTACTGAAGAAGGTATTGTCCATCAAATGCGTAAACAGGCACCGGGCAAAGAGTTTATCGTTGTACCACCTGTTGTCGGCTGTGTGGCATGTCAACAATGTCCATATATGAAATTGAATACGCTTGAAAAGATTTATAATATCCTGCTTAATGAGCCGGCTGAAAATGAAATAATAATTCCTGAGGATTTAGCGGAGCGTGCAAGGATTCCAGTTGAAAGAATGCTTGAATGGACAGACAGATAAATTTCCAACCTCACATTTTAATAATCGGTTCGGGAGGAGGAGGTCTGGCAGCCGCCCTTTCTATAGCCCAGAATTTCCCTACTTATAACATTCTGGTTGTTGCCGAAGGAGACCCACGTAAAGCAAACACATTCTATGCTCAGGGAGGAATAGCCATAGCCATTGACCCCGACGATTCACCATACTATCATGTTCGTGATACACTTGTTGCTGGAGATGGATATTCTTCGCCTACCGCTTCTCATTTCTTTGCTTCCAAAGCCAAAGAAGCAATTCAATGGCTCATATCTCTTGGAATGTCCTTTGACAAAACAGAAACAGGACAGTTATCACTTGGCAGAGAAGGAGGACACACCAAAAACAGAATAATCCATGTCAAAGACCATACGGGACGAGACGTTGTAACTTTTCTTCTTAACCACCTTGAAGACTACAAAGAAAGATTTGAAATTATATACAATTTCAGGGTTTATGACATCAGGAAAAGGCGTGATTGCTATGCTGTTAAGTGTGTTTCTCTTGAGGATGGTCAAACGTTTGAAATTGAAGTTCCCCTTGTTATCCTTGCCACTGGCGGTTCAGGATACTTGTGGAGGTTTACATCAAATAGTCCTTTAGCGATTGGTTCAGGACTCTTTCTTGCTAAGCAACTTGGAGTTCCGCTCAAAGACCTTGAATTCATTCAGTTCCATCCAACTGCCTTATACTTGCCTGAGTCCCCAACACAACCGTTAATTACAGAGGCATTGCGTGGAGCAGGAGCAGTTCTCAGAAACAGTTATGGAGAAAGATTCATGTCTATGTATGACGAGCGTGGAGACCTTGCCCCCAGAGATATAGTTGCCAGAAGTATATACTTTGAAATGAAAAAGCATGGAATAGCACATGTTTGGCTTGATGCTACCAAAGTAAAGGACTGGAGCCGATTCCCAACTGTCCTTAATACTTGCTTGAAGCATGGCATAGACCCAAGAAAAGAATGGATTCCCGTTGTGCCTTCTGCTCATTATCAATGTGGAGGCATAGCAGTGGATGTATATGGCAGAACCGCCCTTGATGGTCTAATAGCCATTGGGGAAGTGGCTGGAACAGGTTTGCATGGTGCTAACAGGCTTGCTTCCAACTCATTGCTTGAATTGCTTGTTCAGGCATATAGCCTTCCTGAGGTGATTACCGATAACCTGCAAAAATGCAATATCACTGTTCTGCCCGGAAAGTTTAATGTTGACAAGCCTTCCGTAACCATTGAAGACAGGCTTAGACAACTCATGCATGAAAAAGTGGGAGTTGTCAAAAATGAACAGAGTTTAAAAGAGGCATTGGAATGGATAGATAACCAACGTTCAAGCCTTTCTGACATTGATAACATATACATCCAAAGACAGGCAATAATGCTTGATGTCGCCCGTATGATAATAGTCAGGTCTCTGAATAGATTGCTAAATAGAGGCACTTTCTATCGTGAGGACGCTGTAACTATATCATTTTGAGTCGTTTTCCTTGATGCCATATTTAGTTTTTAACAGGTCGTGTAATGCTAACGATACGTCTTGTGTGTTCTGCTCACTAATGCTTGACAGTTTCTGTTTATTGTCCATAATTGCTTCCATAGAGTCCCTTAGAACGTTGGTTACTAAATGCACACTTTTTTTGTGAAATAATCGGCTCAAGAAAATACTTATGTCTGAAATATGCAGATTTTCAAGACCATATCCAGCATGCTCTGGAATTAGATAAAATGCTTCAGAATAGTTCACTTTGTAATTGAGCACAACTATTGGATTCAGTATTGGTTTTCCCGGCATTATAATATCAACACTTTTTATCTCTTCGTGTTTAATGTCACTTGAAACAATTACAATTTTATTTACTATGGCGGGCATCAAAAGGCGATGATATACAAGCATATCCATAGCAAATGCAAGGAATGTTGTAATGGCTTTAGACAAACCTTTATGATGATATGCTATAGTGGTTTTCAGAAAGTCCATAATTTGGTCAAAAACTCGTTCTGCAGAAGGTAATTCTTCTGAATCCCAAATGCGAGATAGTGAATAAAGAGATTCTGAAAGGGTGAAAATTATATTGTTAGCATTGTTGAATTCTTGAGACAGGTCGTCAAGCAATTTTAATGGTGTTAAATCAATTTTTTTGTTTAAAAGTTTTTTACTCTGAAGCATTAACCTTAGTCTGTTCAGGTTTTTGCTTTGTGGGAATAGGACGGTGCTGTATGGGTCTATGAGCATTGACAGAACACGCAATTCAGAGTCGTCTTTGTCGGTTCGTGGAACATGCAGGTAATTTAAAATGAAAGTAGAATTGTCGGATTTTGAATAAAAAACAACAGGCTCGCTGTCTTCCGAAGCCCCTTCAATTGTCCGTTTGATAGGGTCTTTCAAGTGGTTGATGAATGCATACGGGTCTGGTTTGTCAATGATAATTATATTTTCAAGGTGTTTTGCACCAGAATCTTTATTTTTTAACATGTCATTACAATATTGTTATTGGTTTGTTTAGGATTAGTTTACGACAAAAAGGATTGATGTGTTTTCTTTATTAGGAAAATGTTGAATTTACGTGCACTTGTGAGTTGCTATTGTGCAAAATTGATACTAAATAAGGTCTGGAACCTGTGGATAACCTTCCTTTGTTGATACGAACAAATGTTCACAGTGACGAAGGGTTTAACCACTGTAGTGGCACTGGCTATTGGTGGTGCTCTGGGAACTATATTAAGATATGCCTTATCTGAATGGTTGAAGCAGATTTATAAGTCCTTTCCTGCTGGAACACTAATAGTAAACATTCTGGGTTCTTTTATGATAGGCATCTTGCTTGTGTTATTAATGTACAAATGGCAAGTGTCTGGAACTCAAAAAATTATGTGGATTACAGGATTTCTTGGTGGTTTCACAACTTTCTCAACTTTTGCACTGGAAGGTTGGCAATTGCTTAATGCACACCCCACAAAAGGATTGCTATACATAGTGGGCAGTATAACTGGTGGGTTAATAGCAGTAAGTATTGGAATTGTATTGGGCAAGACACTCTTGTAAAGCGTGTTGTCATATTACTCTAACCAGCACAGCAGGACAGTTGTTTTATATCTTTTTCAAACGAGAGGGCTCCCAATTTGAAAGACTCTCCGTAGGTTAAATATGGAAACATGGTGTCAGTAATTTGTTTTGCGGTGATTTTATGCTTAATTGCCAGAGAAATAGGTATAATGACTTCTCCCGCCATTGAAGATACCACTTCTGCCCCGACAAGCAAATCAGTGTTTTTATCCCGCAATAACCTTATGAAGCCATTAGTTTCTCCACTGGCTAAGCATGCAGGAACTTCCTCCATAGATAACTGAACCTCTTCAACATTCTCATTTTCTTCAAGCCTTCCACAATAAGCAACCTGTGGTTCTGTAAACACCACGAAGGGTAATCCTGTGTAGTCTGCCTTTATTGAACCATATTTTGCTATATTGTCAACCGCCACTTTACCTTCGTATGCCGCAGTGTAAACAAGTGCTGGCGTATTAATGCAATCGCCGACTGCGTAAATGTGAGGTTGTGTGGTTTGCAAATATTCATTTACTTTGATGTGTCCTGAAGGAATTGTTTCAACACCTGCTTTGTCAAGGGAAAGGTGGTCTGTGTTGGGTTTTCTTCCTGTGGCAACTAAAAGAGTTGTCCCTTCTAATCTCTTGACCTTTCCATTTTGCTCATATTCAACGTCAAAAATCCCTTTGTCATATTGCACTTTCCTAATTCTTGCGGATAAATAAAACTTGATGCCTTCGGATTCTAATTTTTGTCGTAATACAGAACCACTTTTCTCTGGAACCCCCAGACGATTCCTTTGTTCCAGAATAGATACATTAGCCCCCAGTCTCTTATAAACCTGCCCTAATTCGAGTCCAATATATCCAGCCCCAATGATTATTAAATGAATAGGAATTTCTGTCTTCTGCATAATTGTTTGACTGGTATCAAAAGGAACCCTATCCAATCCCTCAATGTGTGGCACAGATGGTCTGGAACCTGTGGCAATAATAAAATGTTCGGCTTCCCATTTCTGTCCACATTCACATTCCACAGTATGAGAATCAACAAATTGCACTTTACCTTCGTGATAGTCAACGTTTATTAACGTTTCTAAGACGTCAATGTACTTTCGCTTTCTTAAATCACCGACTAACTCATTCATGCGGGTAACGATGTCTTGCAGAGAAATATTAACACTTTGAGCCAATTGTCGGGCTATATAAATCTTACGTGCAGTATGCACAAGAAATTTACTTGGCACACAGCCAACATTAACACAGGTGCCCCCAATGGGTAAACCTCCATTTATGATGAGCGTTTTTAATCCTTTTTCATTTGCCCTAATGGCGGCAGAAAAGCCTGCACTACCCCCTCCGATAATAATCAAGTCATAGCGTTCAGAAGTGTCCCTACAAGAAGAACAACATGTTCCCATTGTAATTTTATTTTTCACTTTTTAACTCATTCCATCCTGAAACTTTATAGCCCAATTCTTCAATAGATTCCACAATTGTGGGAATGGAAATTTTCTCTTTATCCCACTCCACGTACACCGTGCCTGCTTTGTAATCGGGTTTTACTTTTATGATGCCATCTAATTCTTTAAGTTTCTTGCGAATGGATACTTCACAACCCTCACAAGTCATACCTTCCACACGAAATATTGCCTTTTCAATTTTGTTCTGGTCTATGATTGCTATCGTGTTATTATCTCCAGCCATAAGCGGAGAACTGTAATATGGAAACCCAATCATTAGCAAAGCAACTATGGTGATCACACTTAACACTGGAATAGACCTGAATTTTCCAGTAACTTTCTGAACAGGTGTTTGTTCCTCTTCACAGGCACATTCCACTTGCTGATCTGCTTTTTTCCTTTTAAGCACATCCCACCATGCTAAGCCCAGCAATCCAATGGTCAAAACAGTGAAATATGGTCTGAACGGCTCAAGAAATTGCAATCTGGAAGCGAAGGCGCCACTGGTGGCACCGACAGCCGCCAGAAAGGGTAAAATGCAACATGACCCTG
Organism: Bacteroidota bacterium; assembly: GCA_015490475.1. Classification (GTDB taxonomy): domain Bacteria; phylum Bacteroidota; class Bacteroidia; order JAADEI01; family JAADEI01; genus JAADEI01. The sequence goes on along the minus strand of WFXT01000281.1, from coordinate 13,136 downwards.
CCAACAAGGCAGTAAAGACAGATGCTATCCCCAGTTTGATGTCTTTCCCTTGCATGGCTCTCTTGATTTTAAATAGTTTTTTGCATAGACATTTCTTCCATCATTGCGAAAAATTTTTTGAAGAACCGTTTCCATTTTGGTTTCAGAGAATAATAAATTGTTCTACCTTCACGACGAGTATTCACTACTCCCCATGTACGCAATCTGGACAAGTGGTCGCTGATTGATTGAATGGCATTGCCAAGAATGTCACTCAAATCACAAGGACACAATTCGTCAAACTGAGTTAACAAAAACAATATCTTCAAACGGGCATCACGTCCCATTGTGGCATTAAATCGTGCCACTTCCTGTAGCAAATCACTTTTTTCCGCAATTAATTTGCGCCCTTCTAAAATGGTTTGTTCATCAAACCGCTCCCTTTTGCAAGCCAATAAATTCTTTGTCATTTTGCTTATTTAGCATAAATAACGTAATATAACTGTGCTTTAGTTTGTTTTTGTGCTTTTCAAAAATTCTTACCTAAGTTTTTAGTGATGGCTATCCGTAAATGCAGTTACCTAAAGGCTTCTACGGTAGTATATTAAATTGGATAACTTGTTGCTTTAGTGCGATAATGAAAACCACAGCAGATGTTCGGTAGTTAGCGGATAATGCGTCTTTTGGAACTTCAATATGCTGAAAAACCTGTAAAATCAAGGAATTAGCCCATTAGCCATTTAAGAACTAATGTACTATTTGTGGATATCGATGATGAAAGTGCAAATTATGTAACACTACTTCATAAATATCAAGCATGATAATGTCACAAATACTTAAAGTCTTCTTCTAATTAGGACTGATTTTTACACCTGCCCAAAGGAATCAACAAGATGAGGGATTATTATGACTTTCTTCCCCGTGTCTTGCTCTTGATTTTCAGGTTTTTATATTCTTGACGTTTTTTAATTGCTTTTCTCATTTTTTCAAGGGCATAACGCATTCTGCCAAGAGTGGTGTTGATATTAACTCCTGTCTTTTCTGCTATTTCCCTGAATGTGAGCCCTTCATAAATTTTCATTTCCACTACTTTGCGTTGTTCTTCGGGCAATTGTTCAAGCAACTCTCTGATTAATTCTCGTGTTTCCTTTTCTTCAATGTAGAAGTCTGCTCTGCCTTCGTTGGTTGCAAAGAAGGTGTCCCGATTGTCTTCCTCTGTCCATGCTGGCATGGGACCCATCCCACGGACTTTCTTTCTCCTGTAGTGGTCTATATACATATTTCTGCCGACTTGACAGAGCCATTGAAAGAATCTGCCTCGCTCTTGATATTGACCATTTATTATCTTGGTTCTGGCTTTAATAAAAGTGTCTTGAGTCATGTCTTCTGCAAGCATCTCATCAGAAATGAAGGACTTCATGTATGCCAGAAGTGGCTCGTAATAATGCTCATAGAGTGTTGCGAATGCGTCGTTGTCGCCCTGTGCAACACGCTCTACGAGAGCCATCACTTCTTCCTTACCCAACTTATCCCTTTTCATTGCTCCAAAATTTCAGGCGTGATGGCTCTCCCTTATAGGCACATTATTTTCAGGGTTAAAGTTACAATTTTTCAAATAATAAGCCAAATGGCTTACACTTATTTAAACGACGAAAAGTCTATGAAGGTTTCATGCCTTTTTGAAAAGCAAATATTTATCTGATTTCCAGACTTCAAGAGGAAAAGACCATTGAACAGGTTCCCCGTCAATGTGCCCCCATTTGCTTCCCCTTGTTATTATTACTTTGTCGCTTTCTGTTGATTGCCAGAGAGAAGATTTGTCATGTTTTTGGGATAAAAGCAGTAGAAGATGATAAGGAAATTGTATCCACGAAGGCTTTTTCAGTATAACACAAAAGGATTTGCCAGAGCAACCGTGAGCGTAAGGATGAATAACTACTGAATTGCCCCATTCTCCGCCAACGGCAAAACTAACATCCCATGCTTCAATAACATTACCATTGACTTCAAACATAATTTCAGGAACGCCAACAGTCTTAAAAAAAGACTTCACGTATCCCATCATTCCACGAGTTGTGGTGGCAAATTGATGTGCTACAAATCCTGTAAATCCACTGCCCAGTATGTTTAGTCCCTTTATTTTCTGATTTGTCTCAATAATATGCCATTTACATACGTTGGAACTGTCAACTGCTTTAATTGAATCTTCTATTCTTTTGATGCCTAATTGGTGTGCTATGCCATTGCCACTGCCAACAGGAACAGGAATAATGGGACATGTGATTTCTTCTGAAAAATATGCGAGTGAATTAATTGTGCCATCCCCGCCTACTATAAGCAGGACTTCAGGATTTTGCTTCATAACTTTTTCAATTATCAATGGCATTTCAACTTTCCTTTTGCTTTCCCAGAACTGTGCATCAGGAAATGCCTTCTGAAGTCTCCTTATTACTTTATGTGCCGAGCCCCGTCCCGCATTCGGATTCCATATTACGTGTAGCATCTATCGGATTTTCAAGATATTTCTTAAGGAAATGCAGGCTTGCTTTAAAGCGACACAGTTCCGTTGTGGGACACTTAATTTCCTGCCCGATAATCAGGCTATCAAGATAAACTCTGTTGCAGATAAATGTTTTGTTATCAAAGGAAATAAGCACAGAATCTGTTAACCATTGCCATAATGGGTCATAATAAGTTATTGCGAAACGATCTGTTATTGTATCAAACAGAGAAATGCCAATTGAAAACACGGTGTCTGGCACTCCTGCTATATCAAGCACAGTGGGAAACAGGTCTATCTGTTGAACGACACGGTTTGAGTCCACTCCCCGCAAAGGTGTGTTAATCAAGATAAGATTTCCTGCAAACACAGAAATGCGATTTGCAAATGCTTTGCTATACGGTGCCATTGGGTGGTCGCACGTGATTATGATGATAGTGGAATCAAGCAGTCCAGACTTCTCCAATTCATGAAAGAATGTTTTCACTGCATAATCTGCATATTTTAAAGAGCGTAGGACTTTATCATCTTCATTTAACTTATCTGCCACGGAATCGGGAACTGCATAAGGTTGATGGGAGGAAAGGGTTAAAACAACCGTAAAGAAAGGTTGAGGCAGGGTGTCCATAACATTTGCTACCCACTTGAGATATAGGTGGTCATAGATGCCCCATGTTCCATCAAAGTGCGTCTGGTCGGGATAGTCTTCCATTGAAAAATATCTATCAAAGCCAACGAGGGTTGAATATTGATAAATTCCCATTGTGCCCAGAAAACTACCCAGAAAAAAGTATGTCTTGTAGCCATATTTCTCAAGAATTTGAGGCAGTGATACGTGATATGGTGACACGTAGTTTGAGTATATGTATGTGCCACGCATCAAAGCAGGGATGCCCGACACTATAGCAACGACGCCGTCCATAGTTCTGCGGGCATTGGCAAAATAGTTAATGAAAGATGCATTGTGAAGGGCAAGGGAATCAAGGAAAGGGGTCATAGATGGTCTTCCTGCAAGGTGACTACCCATAATGGAAAACTCTCTGGAATAACTTTCAATAACTAATACAAGAATATTGGGTTGCTTTGCATTTTTATTGTTGCTTTGGATAGGTGTTCTAAAGGGCTTAAGACAGGCACAGGCTTCAGAATCGGTTATATCAACCTGCCATTCTGCTGGTGTGCCTTCAAAAGATTTAATGAAAGAAAAAACTCCGTTTATAGCCAATGGTGCACATGTTGGTCGGACAAATTCTCCTGCATCTGTCATGTGAATCGGTCTTAACTGGAAACCTCCCCGAATACCTATTATCACAAGTGGTGTGGCAATTAACAAAACAATGGTTTTATAAATAAATTGTATTTCATAATCAAAGGCACGAAGCAACCTTAATATTTTGCACGAAGCGAATAGCAACAATATGCCTGCTACAATCCAGTGCCAGTATGTAGTTATATAGTCAATTAATTGCAGTTCAAAGCCCCTTGCTTGCATCAGTATAACTTCATATCCTAAATGACGTTGCTGAAAAGGAAAATAAAGCCAGTCGGCTATCATAGTGGCTATATACACAAAGAATAAGAAACACATTGATACTTTAAATAACTTCTTGAATGGCATTAACCACAAGATAATAACTGGCACAACGAACATTGAAGCAGTGGATATATCAAAAATTAAGCCTCCTGCAAGGTCTGCCAAGCCACATTCATTAAACTCTGTTTTGTAAAAAAACAAGAAAATGCCACGAATAATGAACGATATCAAAACTGCGACTATCCAAAAAGAGAAAATAGTTCTTAAGCCAAGCACTATATTCTTGAGCATCTATTCGCTTCGTATCTCTTTTAGTCGCTCTGCCTTTTGTCTTACAATGTCTTTTAACTCCTGCTGATATTCTATCATCTTATCAAGCAATTCGGGATATTTCACTGCAAGGATTCTAACTGCAAGTAGTCCTGCGTTGGCAGAGTTATTAATTGCTACAGTGGCAACAGGAACTCCTTTAGGCATCTGTACGATGGAAAGCAGAGCATCCAATCCCTGCAATGGCGTTATGTTGACAGGGACTCCAATAACAGGCAATGGTGTTATTGATGCTACCATTCCGGGCAGGTGGGCTGCCCCTCCGGCTCCTGCAATAATCACTTCAATACCTTTAGTGTGAGCAGTTCGTGCGAATTCAAACATTTTATCTGGTGTCCGATGGGCAGAGACAATGTCAACAAGGACTTCCACTCCAAAACGCTTCAAAACTTCTTCTGCTCCTTTCATTACTGGATAATCAGAATCACTACCCATTATTATTGCTACACGTCCTGCCATTGTTCACTTTTTACTGTTAGTGTTAACATTGTATCAACTTTCCGGGCAATGTCCCATGCTTCATTCAAAGAATCTCTAAGAACGGTGATGTGCCCAACTTTTCTGAAAGGTTTTGCTTGCCATTTTCCATACAAGTGAACGTGAACTTCCGGTAGCCTTAAGACTTTATCTAAGCCTTCTATATGCAATGAGCCTTTCCCTTCAGGCGGACATAGTAAGTTAATCATTACTGCTGGTTTGCGCAATGTAGGATAACCTAAGGGTAGTCCACTGACTGCTCTTATGTGATTCTCAAACTGAGATGTTGCACAGGCTTCTATGGAATAGTGTCCAAGGTTGTGTGGTCGTGGTGCCACTTCATTAAGAAGTATTCTACCATCATTATCCAGAAACAACTCAATGCCATAAATTCCCGGACTTTCTAAGACACGGGCTATTTCATAAGCCAATTCTTTGACCTTTTTCAAGGTGCTTACATCTAATTCTGCAGGAACTTTAACAAATTTTAAAATGTGCCTTCTATGTTCAAACAACATTTCAACAACAGGATAGATGACAATTTCTCCCCAATAGTCCCTTGCAACCATAACGCCGATTTCTTTATAGATGTCAACTTTCTCTTCAAAATATAAAGGGATATCAGGCAATTTGTCTATGTCATCTGGCGAATTAACCATCCATACTCCTTGTCCGTCATAGCCTCCTTTCCGTGCTTTCGCTACTACTGGAAAACCTTTTATCTGATCGGCTTCGTGATATATTTTGGGAACCGGAATTCCTCTTTTATAGAAAAATTCCTTTTGAGTTAGTTTATCTTGAATTATGGCAAGAATTTGTGGTGATGGAAACACTTGTAAACCTTCCTTTTCTGCTTCTATAAGCCATGAAGTTTCAATTTTTTCAATGTCGTATGTAATCACGTCTGCCCATTGTGCGAGTTTCTGTTGTGCCTTAATATCTTCAAATGATGCTCTGATGAATAGTTCTGCAAGGTTTTTAGCGGGTGCCTGTTCCGAAGGGTCTATTACTCCAAACTCCTTGCCCAGTGGATAACCTGCCAGAATGCTCATCCTTGCCAGTTGACCTCCCCCAATGATACCTATCCTCCTGATTTCTGGTTTCATATCGTCAAAACTAAATACAAAAATGGAACTCTAATTGTGTGCTATTTCGTTTCCTTGAACAACGAAAAGCAATACCAATGGGAAAGGGTGACAGGAAAACAAGGCGTGGAAAGATTTTCGCTGGGTCCTATGGTAAATATAGACCACGCAGAAAGCAAAACGTCCAAGGGCTTCAAAACTATTATGAGCGTCTCCGTAAAGAAGGTGAGAAACTATTTGAAGGCTTGACAGAAGAACAAAAAGAATTACTGGCAAGGCAGTAAGTTTTCAGAGTTTTTCTCTACTCACTTTTCAATTTTTCGGTCGCAGGGCATATATCGTCTTTTTTCATACAGTCAGATATTGCTATTTTCGTTTTATCATAAGTCATGAAGCGCAAGGAATTGATTCGTAAATGGGGGCGTCGTTTAGCCTACCTATTGCTGTTTTTCTTATTGCTTGCATTTATTTCCACTGTGTCTTTTTGGATAGTGGGCTACAAAGACCAGAGTGCTATCTTACAAGACCCTTCGGGCTATCTGTTCAGTGAACATAGGGCACATAATCATCTTGGCAGATTCGGCGCTTACATAGCACATATACTGGTGGAAAGAGGATTTGGTATCTCTGCTCCGCTTATTCCCTTAATTCTTGGCTTGTTTGTAGCACGAAAACTTTCTCTTATCAAAAAGGACAGATGGAATATAGAGTTACATTTAATATTCTGGCTATGGTTTCTTTCTCTTGTTGGTGTGTGGATAGAAAGAAGTGGGATAACTGATTTACCTTTTGCTGGTTTTGTTGGGCGTTCTGTGTATCACTGGCTTGAAGGCTTCATCGGTGTAGTAGGTGTTCCAATATTAATTCTTGGCTCTTTGGGGATGTATGTCTATGCGACAGGTTTGCATGGACGCATAGTCAAATTGATTCAAAAACTTAGGCGTTCCCAAAAGGTTACAGATAGCAAGGTTGAAAAGGAATCACAGGAAATCTTCAATGATGAGGCTTCAATTAAAAGCGAAAATGAGGTTGTAAGTGTTGACCCGTCAACTTCTGATGATATAACAGATGAAGATGATTTTACGATAGTTGTAAATAAACCAGAAGATAATGGTAGCACGATAGAAGAATCTGTAGAGAATACAGATATTGAAATTAAAACACATCAGGAAGAGGTAAACACGACAGGAACACTAAAGCCTGTTCATCATCCAAGGACTTTGCTTCCCAATTATAGATTTCCGCCACTTGAACTACTCAAAGAGCGTCCCGAAGACCTTGCCATAGACAGAGATGAATTGGAACACAACAAACAACGAATTGTTGAAGTATTACGGTCCTTCAAGATTGAGATAAGCAAGATCAAGGCTACTGTTGGACCAACCGTAACGTTATATGAAATTGTCCCTGCTCCCGGAATACGTATTTCCAAAATAAAGCAATTGGAAGAAGACCTTGCCTTGAGCCTTGAAGCTCTGGGCGTCCGCATCATTGCCCCTATGCCGGGACGTGGAACAATAGGTATAGAAGTTCCCAACAAACACAGGCGTATAGTGGGCATGCGTGAAGTTCTTGGTTCAAAGACTTTTCGTACTTTCAAAGGCGATCTGCCCATAATTCTTGGAAAAACAATAGCCAACGAAGTGTTTGTTGCTGACCTTGCTAAAATGCCACATCTTCTTATCGCCGGTGCAACAGGACAGGGTAAATCGGTAATGCTTAATGCCATACTGGTTTCTCTGTTATACAGACTTCATCCTGCAGACCTTAAGTTAGTTCTTGTTGACCCTAAAAAAGTTGAATTGTCTCTATATGAAGGCTTGCAGAATCATTTTCTGGCAATGATTCCCGACCAAGATGAACCAATAATTACGGAGACAGACAAGGTTATATACACTCTGAATGCCCTGTGTGTTGAAATGGACCAACGTTATGACCTCCTAAAAGATGCTCATGTTAGAAATGTTAAGGAATACAACGAAAAGTATTTAAATGGTGAACTGGACCCATCCATTCATCGTTATCTGCCCTTTATTGTGCTCGTTATTGACGAATATGCGGATTTTATAATGACGGCGGGTAAGGAAGTGGAACATCCTATATTGAGGCTGGCACAGAAGGCACGCGCCGTGGGCATTCATCTTATTATAGCCACGCAACGTCCCGCTACCAACATTATCACAGGTAATATCAAAGCAAACTTTCCTGCTCGTATTGCATTCAAGGTTCCGCAACAGGTGGACTCCAGAACCATTCTGGATATGAAAGGGGCAGAGCGACTGGTTGGCAAGGGTGATTTACTTTTTGCTATGGGTAGCGAAGTGGTTCGTTTGCAGGCGCCCCTCATAGAAACAGATGAAGTGGAAAAGGTGGTCTCGTTCATTGAGCAACAGGAAGGATTTCCACAGCCTTACTTATTGCCTGAATATTAAGAACCGTCAGCTCAAAAGGAAACAAAAATCAAGAAACTTGACCCCTTGTTGGAAGATGTAGCATTGTGGTTAATAGAACAGGAATATGCTTCTGCAACATCTATTCAACGTGCGTTTTCTATAGGCTTTCCACGGGCAGCAAAAATAATTGACCAGCTTGAAGCAGCGGGAATAGTTGGAAAGGCAAGAGGTAGTAAGCCAAGGGAAATTTTGGTGAGGAATAGAGATGAAGTGGCACAACTTTTGCATCAACTTCAAACAAGTGAAACTTAAATATCTTTGTCATGAAAGGAATTGCAATGAAGAAAAGTTTGGTGATTATTGTAAGTTTATTTTTTAGTGGTTGGATAATGTCAGGGCAGTCTGCTCAAAATATTCAGCAAAATCAAAAGGCGTCTCAAACTAAGCAAACTGAACAACCTAAATTGAAGAGGGGACCTCACCCTGTGAGACCCACTAAGGAAATGGCGCAACAGGCTTCAGACCCGGAAGCAAGGAAAATCCTTGAAAAGACAAGCAAAAAATTTAGCAAACTTAAAAGCTTTCAGGTTAAATTCAGGTTGAAATTGGACATGCCGGAAACAGATGATGATGAAATAAAAGAAGGAACACTCTATGTTAATGGGGATAAGTATAGATTAGACTTTGGGGACCAACTTGTAGTTTCTGATGGCAAAACCGTGTGGACATATATCAAAGAGACTAATGAAGTTCAGATAACTGAAGAAGACCCTGAAAATCAAATGTTCAAGCCCAGAGACCTGTTTTCGGATTTTGGCGATGAATACATATATGCTCTTCTCGGTACCAAGAAATTAAAGGAATATACGACTTATGTTATTGACCTTACTCCCATTGATAAAAACAAGTCATTTTCCAAGATTAGGCTCTACATAGATACCAAAACTTATGAGATAAGGCGGGCTATAGTGTTTGAAAAATCAGGCGTTCGCTATGCTCTGGATATAATATCATTCATTCCCAACGCTCCCATCCCTAACGTTCTCTTTACCTTTGATACTACTGCATATCCGGGTATTCAGGTAACTGATTTACGGTAGTTTTTCGTTAATATCTATATGAGCCGGTTCATATTCTTACTTGCTTTTGTAGTTCATAGTCTTTCAATTTCTGTGGGACAGAATTCATGGCTAATATGGACTGAACATCCTCTAACACAAGAGCATATTAATGCGTTTAAAAACACATTCTCTGATTCCTTTGAAGTTAAGAAAATTGGCAAATCATTCAATATTTATAAGATTACTCTGCGTGAATCTTCTTTTTCTCGAGCGTCCATCATTCGGGCTTTGCAGAGTTTTGACTTTATTCAGGCATTGTCTCCTGACGTTAAAGTTGACCTTCGTAATAGCAATGATCCGGAACTAAATAACCAGTGGCATTTACAGGATATGCAATATGCTATTAAGGCAACCACTGCATGGAATGTAATGCAACCAAGAATGCGTCCTGATACGTTTGTTATAGCCATTATTGATGCAGGTTTTGACACTTTGCACGAAGACATACTGTATGCACTTAATTTTAAAGACACACTTGATGGTATAGATAATGATAGTAATGGTTTTGTTGATGACTTTCGTGGATGGAACTTTGAGACAAATTCTCCTATAGTAAGTTCACACTGGCACGGTACTATGGTTGCAGGAACATCAGGTGCAATAACAGATAATGGAATTGGGGTTGCTTCGCCTCCTCTGAATATTGCAAGAATATTCCCAATAGTAGTGGGTAATCCATATAATGACAGTGTCTTATTAAGTCGTATTATCCAAGCCTACGACTATGTTTACACTATGCGTTTAATGTGGGACACATCAAATGGCACTGTAGGTTTACCGATTGTTGCCACCAACTTATCAATGGGCATAGATGGTGCGTCGCCGTCTGATTATCCGTTATGGTGTCAGATATATGATTCTCTTGGTAAGTTGGGTATTTTGAACGTTGCTGCGACAAGCAATAATATTGTGAATGTTGACTCTGTGGGGGACATGCCAACGACCTGTCCTTCCAGATGGTTAATAAGTGTTACTGCCACTGACCAGAATGGCTCGCTTGCCGGTGCTTATGGCAAAACGCACATTGACGTAGCAGCTCCCGGGACTGGGATATATAGCACATGGACAGGCAACTCATATAGCTATAGTAGTGGCACTTCCTTCGCTGCTCCTCAGGTCTCTTCAATGGTTCCAATCGTTCTGTCTCTAATTCCTGACAGTATATACAATGATTATTGGCAAAATCCTTCAAACACATCATTGCTGATTAAAAGATTCATAATGAAAGGCATTACACGATACGCAGATTCAAGACCAACTCAAACTAACGGAATCATCAACATGAACCTTCTTGTTCAAATGTCAATATCTGCTGATACCACAATAGTGAGCGTTCCAATACCACACCAAGAAACCGATTCTCACAATAATTACACTGTTATATCGTTAGATGGGAAAATTATTACTCCTTCTCAACTAAGATATTATCCTGCTCCTTATATTGCTATTATCAATGGCAAAAAAGTGTTAGTCCCACACTACCAATCGTCCTCAATGAAAAAGTAGCCCAAGATTAACATCACTAAAATCCAGAAGTAATGTAGCATAAGAAACAGTGTTACATATTCATAGTATTTGTCAGACATGTTCTGCTTCTGCTAATTCCTGAATTACTTCGTCTGAAGTTTTGAATTCGGCCCCTGCCTGTTTCATTTCTTTAATAGCACGTTGGACATCTCCCGGATTAACATCAACTCCCCGGACGGCATCAGAAACAACAGTTACTTTAAAGCCTTTTTTGAGTGCGTCAAGGGTAGTAGCGCGAACGCAATAGTCTGTAGCCAACCCCGTCACATATAAATGGTCTATATCGTGTTGGCGTAGATATTCCTCCAAATTGATATTTGTGGCTTCAAAAGCGGAATACCCGTCGTCTTCTGTGCTTGTTCCCTTCAGGAAAACCTGTGTAATTTTCTCTGTGTTTAAGCCATCACAGAATTCGGCTCCTTCGGTGCCTTGGACACAATGTACGGGCCACTTTTCAAAATGTTTGGTTTTAGGCGGATGCCAATCCTTTGATGCCAGTACATATTCAAAATGTTCCATCAATTTGTTAATTACGGGAACAACCTTGTCCCCTTCTGGAACAGGAAGGGCACCTCCCGGACAGAAATCTTTTTGTACATCAACTATGAAGAGCGCTTTTTTTCCCATCGCTTCTTTGTTTTCCTGTTTATGATAACGATTACACCTGTTGTTTTAGTTTCTCAAATTCAGTAATTATTTCATTAGCAAAAAACACTTTATAAGAAGTTTGCACTTTTAGTTCTTTCAGAGACTCTGGGAGTCTGTTAATGTGTTCTCTAGTTCTTTCCCTGATTGTTTCTATAGAGAAGCTCTCTAATTTATCTTTTACCTCAAATGGTTGTAACATTTTGATTACTTCATATTTACTTTTGTCAATGTCAATGGTTTCCTGTTGTGGACTATAGAAGGCGATGGCACTGTCAGGTAAACCTTTGCTGTCTGCCGGAACTACAAGGTCAAAGGCAAACTTTCCTGTTGATTTATCTATTGCTCTGAAAACAGTTTTAGCCATTGGAAGAACTACTTTCTCCGGTTCATTGGAAATTTTTATCCTTGGTTTTCCATTTATTTCTACCAATTTATAAACTCCATCCAGTGCTGGTTGGTCATAGGCAGTTACCAATCTGGTTCCCACTCCATAACCATCAATAGGGGCATCTTCTCTCTTTAGTCTTTCTATTAGATACTCGTCCACGTGATTAGAAACTATAATCTTCATATAATTCAGTCCTGCAGAATCAAGCGTTTGCCTTGCTTTTTTACTTAGTTCTACAAAATCTCCACTATCAAGCCTTATGCCCCTGATTTTGACTCCTTTTTTTTCAAACTTTTTAGCAACCTTAATTGCGTTGGGTATCCCAGAATTAAGCGTATCGTATGTGTCAACTAAGAACACGGTTTTTTCTCCATACATTTCGGCGAAGTGTTCAAAAGCTTCCTCTTCACTGTCAAAACTTTGTATCCACGAATGTGCCATCGTTCCTATTACTGGAATGTTGTACATTTTCCCTGCCAGCACATTGCTTGTTGCATTGAATCCTCCTATGTAACTGGCATAGGCGGCAAGCAAAGAAGCCAACCCATGAGCCCTCCGCATACCAAAATCGGCAAGCACAACCCCTTCTCCCGCTACAATACGCATTCTCATTGCCTTAGTGGCAATCAACGACGCATAATTGAGAATGTTCAAAAGAACGCTTTCAATAATTTGCAGGTGGGCTAATGGTCCTTCAACGCGAACAACCGGTTCATAGGGAAAAACAACACTCCCCTCGGGAAAAGCATATATCTTGCCTTGAAATTCAAAATTCCGAAGGTAGTCTAAAAATTTCTCTCTAAACCCTTGTGCCTTCAAATATTCAAGAGCATTCTCGGAAAATCTCATATTGCTTAAAGCATTCAAAAGTTCATATAATCCTGCAAAGATGACGAAGCCTCCACCAAAGGGCGCTTTCCTGAAAAAATATTCAAACACTGCATGTTCCTCGTGTCGCCCAAGCAGGAAATAGCCCTGTGCCATTGTTAATTCATAAAGGTCCGTGTAGAGTCCCCAATCTGTGTGCCAATCTTTGAAAATGGACATAAATAATGGTTTTAGGCAAATTTAGGGATTGCAATCCCTAAATTTGCCTAAAACCATTATTTATGTCCATTTTCAAAGATTGGCACACAGATTGGGGACTCTACACG
>WFXT01000280.1 GCA_015490475.1 Bacteroidota bacterium | reverse complement strand
GCATAAATGCTGTGTGATATACAACGTTATCAAATAGTGGGTCTTTATTCTTCAAATCTCTCAAAATTTCATAAGCCTTTACAAGCTTCTCTTTCAGGTATGCTTTTTCATTATATACAAACAGGGCTTCTAAAATATTGACAAGCTCGGTAATTGAACCATCTGCAAAAACTTCTTTTCCTATATCATATAGTTCATTAATAGTTCGTTGAAGGGCACTTAAGTCATCACTTTCCACATATACGATAAAGCTTGCTATAAGCCCCAACAATTTAAACCCTTTATTATAATAAATTTCACCTTTAAAGGAACGTTTATCTATTATTTTCTTAGCAAATCTAACATTTCCTGTGGCAACGTATGAAACGGCACTTTGTATTAGGAAAAGCCGTTTGGCAATGTCATAATACATGGAAGCAGAATACAAGCCTTTGTCGTCTGCAATACTTAAAAGGTATTCACCATCTTCAACAAATTCAATAACTCTGTCAAGTTTGCCGATATACCATCCAACAGGGATTGCCTTTGTATAAGCTTCCAACAGATACGCAATTTTAAAATCACTAGAAAAGCTATGTTCATTAAACACATCAATTATGGCGGAAGCAGTCTCAAAGGCTACATTCAAAGAGTTTGTATGCACATACCAATCAATCAAAGTAACAGCAGTTTCAGGAAAAATTTCTCTTTGTTTTAATTTATCTTTTAACTTTTCGGCATTTGACAAATCATATTCAAGGTTCAGTTTAGTAAACAATGCTTCTGCACTATTCATTAATTTAAAGAGTAAGGCAAATTGTAACAATCGTGCAAGCAAAACTTGGTTTTCCATAACAGAACAATCAAGTTTCAAATACTCACCAATAACATCCAGCAAACATTTATCCATTTCTCCGATAGCAACCTTAGAGACAGGAAAACTTTTCTCTGAAATGAACCTTAAAACATCATAAAAATTGTTTAATATAGCATAACGCTTTTGCATATTTTCCACAGCATTAAGAAAAATATCGGTCGCAGAGGAAAAAATTTGTTCATAAGCACCTTGTTCTTTATCTACACGAACTCCCGCTTGAAAAGTAATCTCCAGAAATCTATCAATAAGCATAAGTTGATACAAAGGATTTTTAGCATTTCTAAAGTCAGCCAATACTCGCTTTAATAATACTTCGGATGCAGAAATGTGTCTTTTACGCAACAACTCAGTAGTTTCAGCAACAGAAATAAACAGATTTTTATGTTGTTTCATATATCTATATTCCACAAGGGCAAAAAGTATCATTTTAATAAGTCTCTGTCTTACCTGTTCCAGATGCGACATGTCTTTAGCATATTGACGCAAAACTTCTAACTCGTCCCTATATGGCGAAGCATGCCTACTGAGAATTTCATACAATTTTGCGACAGCAACGGCATCCTTATCCTTTTTGTTATATCTCTTCAACTTTAATGCAAAAAATCTACGCTCTCCTCTATCCATGGAAAGAATTAAATCACGCAAGAAGTTTTTAGGAAATTGAGAAGGCAAAGTATTTTTCAATAATTTATTAAGGGCATCAATAGATGGGACGTCTTGTTTTGAAGCGTTTTTCAAACCTCTTATTATTTTTTTACACTTCATATTGTCAACTTTCAAACAACAGAACGAAAGTATTAAACTAAAGGTTTAAATCGTGTGAAACAATAGATTGCACTTATAATATCCTACGTCTTCCCAAAGAGGTAAATTATTTGCAATGCTCCTGAACTCCAACGATTATTAATAGTCAAGAGTTTGGCAGGTGAGAGCGTATGTCTGCGAGTAAGGGCATAAATTCTAAAAATCCATCTATCAGTAGTGTAAAGAAAGTGTATGCTAAAACTGGCGAAACCGAACATTTCAACCCTTCCAGTAGGATATTCTTTATTCCCTATGGTTACACCACCCAGTTGAGCACTAACGCCTAACAACAAGCTTACCCCTGTACCCAAAATTCTTGTCTTTCCCATTTTTTGCCATACCTTTACAATCCAGTTATAGTATCCGCCAAAGAAACCATCAAGAAACAAAATAGATATCTCTTTAAAAGGAACTACAGAAGAATCATTTAATACCAGAGGGATGGGTCGCCCTGTATTTAGAGAATAAAGTCCCATGTCTCCTCCTAATGCCCACGTTCCGCCACTTCTGATTTGACGCTCTCCAAAATTAAATGCATGTTTCCAGCTGAACTTATTAGAATTTAGAAATAAAGTTGCACTACCTAATATGCGAGCAGATTTAAAGTTTGGAAATTCAATTTCTCTATCTGTTAACAAATCTTTCATTTTAAATCCTTTTAGATAAGCCACTTCTCCCTCAATTAGCAAGCGCCTTTTAATAACGAGAGGAACATAAAAGTAAAACCGTTGTGCTCCCTCAACATCGGCATTCCTATCTACAGCTATAAAAATAGCAGGCAAAGGTCTTACTTTGAACCATAAACCTGCAAGATTATAAGATGATAAGCCTTCATATGACATATATTCAGAAGTGAAATTGACTATTGCCGACAACATACCAACTTGAAAACCCACTCCATTTCTCCTTGCTGGAATAATACGTTTTTCCGTGTTTTGTGCTTTAATTCCCAAATCAGAAATCAGACACACAATAAAAATTTTTACCAACCAAATTTTAATACACCTCATACTAAAACTATTTTTTAGTCCGTTACGTTAGTGTAAATGAAAATGCTTTAATTTTGTAACCGTAAAATTACGGAACCATGGCAAGAAGAGGAAGAAAACCCCGCACCAGCAGAAGCAAACTGAGAGAACAGCTCATCGCCAAGGGACTCCCAATGGTGATTAAAGAAGGTCCACTGCGTTTCAAAGTAGATGAACTGTGCAATAAACAGGGAATTTCAAAAAGGACATTTTACGAAATTTTTGAGAGCAAAGAGGTTTTCCTCGCTGAAGTTGTTCAACTATTACTTGAACAAACATACGAAACACTCAGGACGGCAGATGGCGAAACAGCCCTTGACCAGTTGATGGCATGGAACGTCAATGTGGTAAACCTATTGAGGGAACTGCCATTAACTACGGTTGATGAGCTTCAAAAACACTATCCTGCTGTCTGGGACACAGTGATTAGATTTCTGAACAACAAAGTTCTCCCATTGTTACTGGATAACATTGAAAGAGGAAAACAGGAAGGTCTTTATCGCAAAGAGCTTGATGACCTTGTCATTGCTCGGTTCAGAATGCATCTATTTGAATTTGTTTATGACAGACGCTTTTTGCGTGAATGGGACTCCCCTGCTGACACATACTTGCAAATAAGTGATGTAACCACACGAGGAATGTTAACAGAAAAGGGGAAAGAACGCTACTTAAAGATTCTTGAAGCTATTAGAAAAGGGGAAACAAGCCTTTCATAAGGGAACCTTTTGGGCACCGGCTTCCATTATTCCCTTTTGAATTAACTTTGCAAAAGTAAAGTAAAGGGGATGGAAGCCGTAGTGTCAATTAAAGGGTTCCAATATAAAGTTACGCCGGGAAGGAAGGTTGTTGTGCCCCGTTTAAAAGAAGAAGAGGGTTCAACAGTTAAGTTTTCAGATGTTTTAATGCTTGTTGACGACTCTGGAAATGTAGAATTCGGCAAACCAGTACTTGAGGGTGTAGAGGTTGAAGCCCGTGTGTTAAAGCATTTTAAGGACAAAAAAGTCCTTGTGTTTAAGAAAAAAAGAAGAAAACGTTACAAAGTGTTGCACGGGCATCGTCAACCCTACACCCTCATTGAAATTTTAAGCATTAACAAGTAAAAAAGCAGGCTATGGCACATAAAAAGGGACTTGGTAGCTCGCGTAATGGTCGTGATTCAATAAGCAAGCGATTGGGTGTGAAGCTTTATGGTGGTCAATTTGCCAAGACAGGCAATGTTATTGTAAGGCAACGTGGTACTAAATTTTGGCCCGGGGACGGTGTAGGTAGGGGCTCTGATGATACTCTGTTTGCCCTCCGTGATGGGATTGTGAGATTTCGTAAAAGGCGTGGTCGTACATATGTTGAAGTCATTCCAATAGAGCAATATCAAGCCGAACAAGCCAAATCGGTGAACTAAGGCTACTTATTACATAGAGACTTACCAAACGGCTATGCGGTGAAATTTGATATCAAGCAAGTTCCTTCTGAGTTCATAGTTAAAAACCGTGAGCGGTTATATAAGTATCTTCCACCGAGGTCTGTTGTTATTCTGCACAATCCTGTTCCTGCCCCTTCAACTGCAGATATGCATTATGATCCATATGAACCCGACAGAAATATTTTCTATCTCACAGGTTTAGATATTCCCAATATATATGTCATATTATGTCCTGATTATCCCGAGGCTTCAAAGCGAGAGATAATTTTCTATGACGAGCCTTCTGAATTACAGAAAATATGGGAAGGGGAAGGATTTTCTTCAGAAGAAGTAAAACAAATAAGTGGAATCAAGAATGTTTTGTCAACAAGCGAATTTTATCAGACCCTACAACAAATTATGTTCTATGCACAATATGTATTCCTGAACCTTAATGAGAATGAACGTTTTGTTCCATCCAGAGACAATACAGACAGGTTGTTTGCAAGGCAGATCAGAGAATTATACCCGGCTCACGAATACAAACGATTAGCACCTATTATGGCTCTATTGCGAAGTGAAAAACAAGAAGCAGAAATAAACTTTATCAAAAAAGCCATTCAGATCACTAAAAAGGTTTTTCTGGACCTATTAACCAACATCAAGGAATTTAAAACAGAAGCAGAAGTTGAAGGCTTTATTACAGGCAAAATAATATCTCTGGGGGGCAGAAACGCATTTCCTCCTATTGTTGCCGGTGGACACAATGCGACAGTACTGCATTATGTTGACAACAATAGAATGCTCAACAGAGAAGATTTATTGCTCCTTGACTTTGGTGTTCAATACTTATATTGGAACTCAGACATGACCCGAGTGGTGCCTGTTAGTGGCAGATTTTCACAACGACAAAGAGATGTTTATATGGCGGTTTTGAAGGTTCAGAAAGAACTCAAAGAATTTATCAAGCCCGGTTTGACTATGGCAGAAATTCAGAAGGAAGCCCAAAAACTGATTGCTTATTCCCTTGTTGACTTAAATTTAATGGACAAAGGAAAATTAAATGACCCTAAGGAATACCTTCCTATTGTAAGGAAGTATTTTCCTCACGGTTTTGGGCATTTCATTGGGCTTGATGTTCATGAGCAGGGCTATCGGTATGAGCCTTTGCGTCCCGGTGCTTATATTACCTGCGAACCCGGGATATACATACGGGAAGAAGGTATTGGTGTAAGACTTGAAAATGATTTGCTGATTACAGAAACAGGATGTATTGACCTGATGGAAGACATTCCCATAGAACCGGAAGAGATAGAAGATTTGGTTAACTCATGAAGTGGGTCATTAAGATTGTAAAATTTATTCCAAATGCCATAACATTAACTTCTCTTTTCCTTGGTATTGTGAGCATTGTATATATCATAGAAAGTGCCCAACTATTGGTTATTGAAGATATTGTCCGCCTCCGCATTGAAGTTAAACCGACTGCTACTCTATGGTCTCAACTAATAGCAGGTGCATATTTCATAATTATCGGGGCACTGTTGGATTTCGCTGATGGACTAACTGCCAGACTCCTTAAAGCACAAAGCGAAATTGGTAAACATCTTGATTCTCTGGCTGATGTAGTTACTTTTGGTGTTGCTCCTTCTTTTATCTTATACCGATTGCTTGCCCTATCATACAAGCATGGTGCGGAAGTTTCTGCCTCTTCAGAATGGGTATATTTTATAGCATTTGCCTATGCACTTGGAATTGCCTACCGACTTGCCCGATTCAATGCTAACGACCAGAATCAAATAAAGGATTACTTTTATGGATTGCCTGCTCCCGCTTCCGCATTGACCGTTACCAGTTTACCTTTTGCACTGCTATTAACTCCCGGAATAATTAATTATTTTACGCCTACTGCAATGTTTGTGGTTATTGCTGTAATAACATATCTCACTATAAGCAAAATCAGAATGCTTTCCCTGAAAGGAACATTCTCACCTAAAAACAGAACAGGAATATTTAGAATTACCCTGATTGCGGGCATAATAATTGGCGGGATTATACTCAGTATCTTAGGGCTTCCTTTAATGCTCTTATTTCCAATAACCATGATATGGTACATCTTGCTTAGTTTTGCATATCATATCACAATGCCATGAAGGAACGAAAATTCAAGGTGGGAATAGACATAATGCTTTTGCCAGAGTTACTTGACCCGCAGGGTGTCGTTGTCCATAAAGCACTAAACCAAATTGGCTTTAATGGTGTTGAAAAAGTGCGAGTTGGTAAGCACATTGACATTGAACTGTGTGCAAACAACATGGCAGAAGCGAAACAGAAGGCAGAAGAGATGTGTTCTAAGTTACTTGCCAACCCTGTTGTTGAAACATACAGAATCTCTGTTGAAGAAATTGGTTAAGCATTTTCCTGCCACGTAATTAATTCGTCATACAGAGATGATAGAGCATTAGCAAAGACCGTTTTATGGTCTTTTTCCAGAGCCTTTCGCAAATTGGAAATATAGAAAGCCACTGCCTCTGGAAGAGTCATGGGGGTTAATATTTCTTCAAGTGTTCCCGCCTTATATTTTTTCAGTAGTTGCTGAAGGGCATCGGGCTCAAGGATAACCGCTTCATCCATCAAAGCAATGAAAAAGTGGACATGGGTGTAGTCCACTCTTTTAAAGTAATCCTTTCCTGAATACGCAAGGATTATGTATTCTCCTGCAGAAAACAAATTCAAGGGGACTCCGACTGTTTCAAGCAGGGCAAGATAAAGCAATGTCAGGAATGTAGCCGAAGAGCGATATGACCTGAGCAGGTGGGCTGGTAAATATGCTCTCCAGTGAACCGGGTCAAGAACGCCTTTGTAGGAATAAATATCAAAGAAAAGCCTATTGAGAGTCCTGATTTTATCAAGGGGTCTGTCCGAGTCATTTGTTTCAAGCCATATGATTCGTTCCAATCGCTTAAACCGTTCGTTGACAAAGTCGGCATATCTGGGCTCTATCCATTTCTGTAAGTCAAGAAACATTTCAAGCAAGAATATATCTCCTTCTTTTTTATGCATACGAAATCTGTTCAATATGCTTTGAAATTCAATAAGTTTAATTAACACTTGGGAACGATGGCGAGCCAATTCACTATTGCTAATGTGATTAACCAACTGCAGTTCGCCAATAATATTCATTCCCTGCGATAATATCACGTTTTTAACGTGCTCATAGACCATAGGGTCGGGGTCCTCAAGCAGTTTGAGAACCGCTTTTAACTCCTTTTCTGTGAGCCTTTTTTCAGTATTTCTCTGCATTGCTCAAGGGTCAGGTTTTCAACGTTAACTGTTTCAGGGATACGAACACGTTTTTTGCCCCGAGCCACATATGTCGCTCCGTCATTGTCCTTGAGAACATAGATATAACTCCTGCCATCCTTAAATCGTTTAACCACTTTTCTATGTCCCTTTTCATTGTGTTGAGCAATTATTTGTTGTGCTTCTTTTATGGAGACGGACAGAGGGTCATCAAGGTTGCGTATGGGATATGTTGAACCATCATATTCAAGATAAAATCCATAAGGTCCCACTTTTAGTAGCACTGGTTTGTCATTAATTTTTCCTAATTCTTTTGGTAGTTGTGCTATTTTTAGGGCGGTTTCAAGGGTAACAGAATCAATTCTGTATGGCGGTGGCAAAGGTAAAAACCTTACATTGCCTCCTCCCGGTGCCCCAATCTGTATTATCGGTCCATATTTTCCGAGACGGGCATAGACATCCTGTCCATCAGGCGTTTTGCCAAGAAACCTTTGTCCTGTAAATTGATTGTCGTTAAATGCTCTTTCCAATTGCTTGCTAAAGGAATCATAAAATTCCTTTAAAACATCCTTCCAGTGAACTTCTCCTCTTGCAATAGCGTCCAGTTGCTCCTCCATTCGCGCTGTAAAGTCATAATCAAGGATTTCAGGAAATTGCTTTGTCAGATAATCTGTTACCACGAATGCCAGTTGTGTTGGAACCAGTCTCCTCTTCTCTGCTCCATAGCGCTCTTTGATCACTTTTTTAGTGAAAGAATCAGGTGTTGCCTGCATAATCACTGTATCAACTAACTGTCCGGGAATGTCTTTAACTTCCACATATTTACGTTTGATGATAGTGTCCACTGTGGGTGCATAAGTTGATGGTCTGCCAATGCCCCTCTTTTCAAGTTCTCTTACCAGTGTTGCCTCACTATATCTGGAAGGTGGTTTAGAGCGAACCTGTCTTGCTTCAATTAAAACAGGATAAAGCGATTGATTTTCTTGAAGGGCTGGCAATTTTGTTGCTTCTTCAGAATCTTCTGTTTTATACACTTTCAGAAACCCTTCAAATTCTACAATATCTGTTTTTGCTTTAAATGGATACGGTGTTTTTTTTCCTTCAATGACAAGAGTCGTTCTCTTTATTCTAGCTGGTGCCATCTGACTGGCTATCGTCCGTGCCCATATCAAACGGTACAGTTTTTTCTCCACGTCTGTTCCCGGAATATCTGTTCTTGAAAGGTCTGTTGGTCTAATTGCTTCGTGTGCCTCCTGAGCATTTCGCGATCTGGTTTGAAATTGACGTGGATAACTATATTCCTTACCGAACATATTTGCAATGACCTGCTTTGCCTGTTTGATAGCGTCATCAGACAGGTGAACAGAATCCGTTCTCATGTATGTTATGTAC
>WFXT01000279.1 GCA_015490475.1 Bacteroidota bacterium | reverse complement strand
TAGCAATAGTCAGCCATGTGAGGGCGAGTCGGTAGATTTCACTAACACAGGGACGTCGGGTCCAGAATGGACGTTTACGTGGGATTTTGATGTTGATGCGAGTCCGAATGTGAGCAATGATGAGAATCCTACGGGGGTATATTGGACGAGTTCTGGAGTGAAGACGGTTATATTGACAGTTAGTAGTCCATATTGTGTGAATACTGGCCAGATGACGATTAATGTACAAGCGAAGCCTGATGTAGAGTTCACAGCGCCGTTGCGTGTATGTCAGGGAGATACGGCGGTATTTGAGTTTAGAGGAGGCGATACGATAGGAGCTACGTATTTGTGGACTATGGAGGGAGGTAGTCCATCGGGAGCGAATACGCGAGATGCGTGGACTGTGTATGGTCCAGTAGGCTGGCGGGATGTTAAGTTGGTGGTAGTGAATAGTAATGGGTGTGTGGATAGTTTAGTGAAGCAGGTGTTGGTGGATAGCACGCCGGGAGTATCGTTTACGAGCACGGCACCTGTGTGTGCGGGTGAGTCGGTGGACTTTACAAACACGGGCACGACGGGACCGGAGTGGGTCTATTTATGGGATTTTGGGTCTGGTTCTAGTCCTCGAGTTAGCACTCAGGAGAATCCTGGGGGGATAGTATATTCGGAAGGTGGCAGGTATTTAGTAGGTTTACAGGTGACGAATGTATATACTGGTTGTAGTTCGTATGATACGATGAGCATAGAGATATGGAGTTTACCAGTAGCGGATGCTGGACCGATAGACACTACTATATGTTTTGGTACGACTGTACAGTTGGGCACGCCAGGGATAGCAGGGTATAGTTACAGTTGGACACCGACGGAGGGGTTAGATGATCCGACAGTTGCGCAGCCTGTGGCGAATCCAGATGGTTCAATGACTGTGTATCATTTGGTAGTTGTTGATCAGAATGGGTGTGTAAACAGGGATAGTATAATAGTTTACATGTTGGATCCGTTGCGAGTAGATGCTGGACCGGATGTAGAGATATGTTATGGGGACACTGTACAGTTGAGTTCAACGTTTGAACAGCGATATCAGTATGTATGGAGTCCGAATTACAACATAGATGATACGTCTGCTGTGGATCCGTATGTATGGCCTGATAGTACGGTGACGTATGTGGTGACGGTTATAGACACGAGTGTGTACAGGTGTGGTAGTGCGAGTGATGCTGTTACGGTGGTAGTACATCCGTTGCCGGATGCTAAGATAACGCCGAGGTATGATACGATAGCGTTAGGAGAGAGCACGCAGTTGGTAGCTACAGGGGGTGTACAGTATGAGTGGTATCCGCAGGAGGGGTTGGATAATGCAGGAGTATATAATCCGGTAGCTAGTCCGGACACTACGATGATGTATGTAGTGAAGGTTGTGGACGTATATGGATGTGTTAATTGGGACAGTGCAGTTGTGTATGTGCGGGTGCCAGAGGTATGGATACCGAATGCGTTTAGTCCGAATGGTGATGGATTGAATGATGAGGTAGGAGTTGAGGGATATGGATTTGTTAGGTATGATTTCAGGGTATATGATCGGTTAGGAGGTTTAGTGTTTAGGAGCACGGATCCTGGCTTGAAGTGGGATGGTAGGAACATGGGCACAGGGGAGCCGTGTCCTGAGGGTGCGTATGTTTACAGGTTTGAGGGTGAGTTGAGTGATGGTAGGACTGTAGAGTTGCAGGGTATCATAAACTTGATAAGGTAAAGGAGTTGAAAAATGTTAACCTTAAAAAATTTGGGAAGGATGCGGTTAGGAGTTAAGGTTTTGGCAGGGTTAGTGATAGCGTGTGGAGTGATTTTGGGACAGGATTATCGTCCTGGACATTTGTGGGTTTTGAGTATGCGTTATAATCCGGCTGTTGCGTTGGGGAGTAATTGGGACATATATGGAGCGTTGAATTACCGGCAGCAGTGGGCTAATTTGGATGGGGGATTTGTGACGTATGGTTTGGAGGCTATGGTACCGGTGTTTGGGGATGATAGGCAGAAGTTTGATGTGGGGTTGAGTGTGTTGCAGGATCAGGCTGGAGCGTTTAAGGTGTTGGATGGCAGGTTAGGGTTGAGTTACACTCGTTTTATGGGTGAAGTGGGGATGAGTGTAGGATTATTGGGCGGTTATATTAACAGGCAGATAGATCCGAGTGGTTTGACGTGGGGCGATCAGTATGTAGCGGGTTTGTATTTGGAGCAGGTGGCTACGAGTGAGGTATTTGGATTGGAGCGTGTTGGGTATCCACGGTTGGGAGCAGGCTTGAGTGTGTTTAGGAGTGTGAGTGATGGGTTAGGGGGTACGATAGGTTTGTTTGTTGACAATTTGAATAGTCCAGATGTAGGACAGTTGGAGAGTTCTGGGTCTTTTAGGCAGTATAGGTATGTTGGGCAGTTATTTATGAAGATGCCTTTTGGAGTGGATGGCAGTTATGTGGGGGGAGGATTATATGTTTGGTATGAGGGAGGAATAGTTGAGCGTTCGTATGGATTGCAGGTTAGGTACAATGAGTTAGTGGAGGGAGATTTGCATTTGTTTGGCACTTTTTGGTATAGGGTTAACAGGTCGTATGTGGCTGGTGTGGGAGTAGGATATAGGTGGGTAGATTTGTATTACAGTTATGAGTTGCCAGCGGGACAGTTGGCTGCGTCGTTTGCTGTGTTGCCTGTGCATGAGGTAAGTTTAAGTGTCCGAGTTGATAGGGGTATTAAGCCAGACAAAGCATTGCCAATGTTCTGATTATAATTTTTCCACGTAACAGTTGTTGTGGGTGTTATTGTAAAGTCGTGACTCGGAAAAATCAACCAGGTATAACACTACAGCTCTGGTTTGTGTACTAAAAGAATTGGTTATTTGAAAGGTATTGTATACTTCAATTTCCGTAATTAGAACTTTTATGAAACTCAGTAATTATCAATAGATATTAGCGATACTGATGCATGTTTGTATACTAACAAAACACCCTAAAGTGGAAAAAAAAATTTTGAGTACTTAATTAATTTTTGCCTTGTCTTTGTGATACAGTTATATGTGAAATTTATGGCATAATAAATGTGACCACTTTCATGAAATTTAGTAGAGTCAATAGCTTTAGTGGGTATGAGCTCATAATAAATCGTGTGTCCTCATAAAATTCATGCCCTGATTTCGGGGAAGTCAGACCATTATTGGAATGTATGCGTTTGGGATTCGTAAGTGGAGTATATGTAAGATAGTAAGATATATGTTGCCCTTGTGTTGCCATTGCCTCTACATAGCACCACATTTCATACTTGCTGAAGGAGAAGTTTCTGAAGAGGAAGAGCCCCCACCATGTCCACCATGCTGATGCACTGAGCCACCGCCACCCATCATACTTTGCATGCCCATTAATTGTGCTGAAGCATCAACTTTGAATACTCCGTAAGTAACGATTTCTTCACCTTCTCTAAGTCCTGATTTAATAATATAATAGTCTCCGAAACGTGCTCCAAGATCCACTTCACGTAATACAAATCTGAAATCATCTCCGGGTAGTTTCACCCATACAAGGGAACGTTTTCCAGTCCATAAGATGGCTGTTCTGGGAACCGCTAAAACTTTCTTTTTGCCTGTGGAAACAGTTACTTTTCCTCTAACAAACATACCGGGTCTTAGTTCCAAGTTTGGATTCGGCAATTCAACCCTTACTCTGGCTATGCGTCGGTCTCTGTCAACAAAAGGATCTATGTACGTTATTTTTCCTGTCCACGTCTTGTTCCCTAATCCTTCAACAGAGAGCGTTACTTTTTGACCTACGGAAAGCCAGGGTAGGTCCTGTTCATAGGCTTCAAGCATGACCCAAATGTTGCGTCTCAAGTCAGCAACCTCAAAAATTATTTCCCCTTCCTTTACATAATCGCCTTCTTCTACTTTCATTTCAAGAACTGTTCCCGAAACAGGGGATACTACAGGGAAATAATACTTAACTTTGCCTGTTTTCAAAATGCTGTCAATTTCTGCCTCTGTAAGAGACCAGAGTAGTAGCCTCTGTTTTGCCGCTTCAAATAATTGCGGAGATTGTTCCTTTAGTAAATAGGCTTCAAGAAGTTCCTGCTGAGCACTAATTAGTTCGGGAGAATATATATAACCAATTACCTGCCCTTTTCTGACTTCCTGTCCCGTAAATGAGACGTATAGTTTTTCAAGTCGTCCGGGCACTCGTGCTGTTGCCCATGTGATTAACCGCTCGTCCGGTTCCACTTTACCTAGCATATAAATTGTGTGTTGAATGGGCATTTTCTTCACGGTATCAATAACAATATTTGCCAGTGCTAAGGCTTCTGGGCTGAGTGTGTGTGCATGGGCTTCTTCTTCGCTTTGTTGACTGTCCTTCTCAACAGGGATAAGTTCCATACCACAAATTGGGCACGTTCCAGGCTCATTAGACCTGATTTGCGGATGCATAGCACATGTGTATTCTGTGCTTTCCTCAGCAGATGCCTGTTTGTCCGAGTCTTTCTTTTCAACTGGAATTAGTTCCATACCGCAAATCGGACATGTTCCAGGCTCATTGGACCTAATCTGTGGGTGCATAGCACATGTGTATTCTGTAGTGGAGTCTTGAACAGCTTGTTTAACTACTTCAGTGTTTTTATCTTCCGATGAGCAACTGTTTATCAGTAATGTTGAAAAGGCTAAAAGTACGCCAAGTAATAGAGTTGCTGCTTTCATTGTTCCCCAGGTTTTAAATTTAGTTCTCATGGTTCTGATTATTTTCCGGTTAATTCGTAAAGAGACACAAGGGCTTTGTAAACTTCCGTTAGTGCTTTTTGTCTGCTAAGAGTGTAGTTGAGAAGGTCTCTGTCAATGCGAAGGATTTCAACAAAGTCTTCTTCATCACCGGAGTATGCTGCCAGAAGCATTTGTCTTGTGTGTTTAGCCAACGTGGTTAATTCTTCATACAAATGAAATTTTTCTAATGCAGAAGTTAAAGACCACCACCGTAAGTAGAATTGTTCTGTCAAGAAATTGACCTTTTCCTCAGCAGAGAGACTATCAGCAAGGGCAGACAGAGCATACCTATTTTCAAGAGATTTCCACTTCTTTCGGTATATGGGCAATCTTATTCCTATTGTTGGGGCTATAGCATCGGGACCACCATTACCAATAATAAAGTAAGATAATCCTGCTTTGAATGAAGGTAGCCCTGATAGTTTGGCATTTCGTTGTCTTGCTTTGTTGGCGTCCGCACGTGTTCGGATACTAATCAGTAATGGATTTACTGTCAATATTGAGTCAAATAATGAGCTTGAGTCAGGTAACTCAGGCATTATAAGCGAATCACTTAAAGGCACTGCTACAGTATCGGGTAAATTAAGTATCTTATTAAAAGCTACTTGAAGAGCTTGTTGTCTATCTATAGCAATTTTAAGCATTGTTTGATATTCTTCAATTTGCATTTGAATTCTTAGGTAGTTGTATGCCTTTTCGGAGCCGCCAGCTACTCTTTCTTTGATAACTCTTTGCAATGTAGTAAGTAATTCCAGATGTTCATTGAGAATCCTGATTTCTTCTGTATTATAGACGTATTCTAGCCATGTGTTAGCCGCTCTTGTGTAAATATTCGCTTTTTGCCATGATATGTAGTGTTTCAGGGCTTCTGCTTCCAGTGTCCACGCCTCGCGGGCGGATTTTAATGTTCCTGGGAATGGAAATGATTGTGTTGCAGAGACAGAGAACTGTTGAGGTCCAACCCTTGTTTGAATTGGTTTTATAAATATATTTGATGATACAGAAGGGTCCGGCAGACCACCAGCAAAGCGTGCTTGTTCCAGTAAAGCATTGTATCTATTCCACTGTGCCTTTATTTCTGGAATGCTGTCCAATCTACTGGTTATGTAGTTGTGAATATTTGCTGGAATCTGTGCAATAAGCAAATTGTGAGTTAGTAGCCAGATTCCTGATAGAGCCAATTTAATTATAACTGGTTTCATTGTGCTTAAGATTTTAGCCAGTGGGCGGTTGGGAGGCATGATAGGTATTTAGGGTTTTGGCGAGTTTTCATAAGAGTATTGGGTTTTGTTGAGTATTCCACCCCTAGCCCCTTCCCGCATGCGGGGAGGGGTATGTTAACTTCTAGACTAGTTCTACACATGTTAAGTTTACTTATCATCGCATCACTTTATTTTACGCTTTAACCACCACCAATACAGAACCGGAGTTATTAGTACACACAACCACTGGAAAAGCATTCCGCCAAATGTTGGCACTGCTAGGGCAGTCATGAATTCTGCACCTTTGCCGGGAGCACTAAGCACTGGCAATAGGGCTATTAGTGTTGTAGCAGTGGTCATCATGGCGGGTCTAATACGACGGGTTGCCGCTTCTACTATTACTTTTATTAGACCACTGGTTGTCTTGGGCTTGACTTGGTTGAAGCGTTCCAATATATATGAACCCATTATTACCGCATTGTCAGTTGAGATGCCGAATAGAGCGAGAAATCCTATCCATACCGCTACACTCATGTTTAATGGATGTATGTTAAATGCTTCCCTGAGGGGAGTTCCCGCAACTTCAAAATCAAGAAACCACGGTTGGTTGTATAACCATATCAATAGCATACCACCAGAGAATGTAATCAGTGTTTCTGAAAAAACCATTATTGTTGGTAGTAATCTCTTGAAATTACTGTAAAGAAGCAGGAAAATGGTTGCCAGAGCTATAGGAATAATCAAAGACAATCGCTTCATTGCCCTAATTTGATTCTCATAGGTCCCAGCAAATTGATATGTAGTTCCTTTGGGCAGAACGAGCTCTCCTTTCTCTACTTTTTCATCAAGGGTTTTCTTTGCCAGTTCAACGACGTCAACTTCTGACCATCCTTCTTTCTTGTCAAAGGTTATATATGTAACCAAGAAAGTGTTTTCCCCTCTGATTGCTTGAGGACCTCTTCTGTATGTTATGTCGGCGACGTAGCCCAATGGAATCCATTGTCCTGTCGGTGTTGATATGGGAAGTTGTTCAAGAACATCGGGGTCGTCACGCCATTCTCTTGCAAACCTTGCTCTGATGGGAAATCGCTCTCTGCCCTCCACTGTATAGGATAGGGGCATTCCGCCTATTAGCATTTCCACATATTTATTGGCTTCTTCAATGGTTAAGCCATAACGTGCCAATGCGCGCCTATCAAATTTTATTTCCAGATATGGTTTGCCGACCACTCGTTCCGCATATACTGTGGCTGGCTCTATCCCAGGCACTTCCTTGAGTATTTGTTCTATCTGTAGTGATACTTGTTCCAGGGTCTGCAGGTCAGGACCAAAAAGTTTTATTCCCATTGGGGCACGCATCCCTGTTTGTAGCATTACTATTCTTGTCTGTATGGGACCCAGTTTTGGTGCCCCTGTGAGTCCCGGAATGCCCATTGTCTGTTTGGATATTTCTCTCCAAATATCATCTGTTGTTTTGATATGTGGTCGCCACTGTCGGAATGGTTTGCCCTGAGGGTCTTTGATTAGCAAAGAAGTGTCAATAATCCTGAAACCATCCTTTTCCGGATGATATTTTGAACCGTCTTTTAGTATAAAGGCACCATCTTCATCAACTTTGAATCTTAGGACGTAACCACGTTCATCTGTTACATATTCGCTTCTGAAATTCACTATATTCTCAAACATTGATATTGGTGCTGGGTCAAGGGCAGACTCAACGCGTCCCCATTTGCCAACCACCTGATATACCTCAGGAATATTCATTACTCGCCTATCTAAGAGGGCTATTACTTCTTTCACTTCTTCCACACCGGCGTGTGGCATAAGCGTAGGCATCAATAGGAAACTTCCCTCGTCAAACTGAGGCATAAATTCTCTTCCAAATCCAGGAAACGTCTTAGCAAGGGCTAAACCCACTTTTGTGTTTAAAATCTTTTCTCCTGTCTTACCAAAATGTTGTAGGATTTTAGGAACCCCATGCCAGGCAGTAAAT
The DNA here is from genome assembly GCA_015490475.1 of Bacteroidota bacterium. GTDB lineage: Bacteria > Bacteroidota > Bacteroidia > JAADEI01 > JAADEI01 > JAADEI01. The sequence goes on along the minus strand of WFXT01000279.1, from coordinate 4,467 downwards.
CCAACTAATACGAGCAATATGGTTATTAGCATAGGAATCCAGCTGTGTTTGATCGCCCATACTACTGCTTTCTTAAAGATGCGTGTGTATAAGAATAAGCCTCCTAATATAAAACCTATTACTATTGCTACAAAGATGAAGTTTGTAAATTCTGTGTTTTGAAGTCCCAAAGGCATCCATTCTTCGGCAAGGATAGCAGTAACTATCAACGCTATCAGGGGAATCCGTATATGGGTTCCGGTGATCCAATACCACCATCGCGAGGTTGTAAATCGCAGTTCCTTTCTAAACATTTGTATATATGAGCCAGAAATACCTGCAAGCAATTCAATTACAGAGAGCATAATAACCAAAATGCCCCACCAATGATGTGTGTTGAGTGCTTTTATTCCAAGTACTAATAGTGCAACTCCAAGTAGTGTTCGTAAAGCGTTCTTAGCCCTTTTGTATTCTCCAAAAACATAATATGCTAAGGCAGGTATTAATAATGATGCCAATATAACTGCTGATGCCATAGCCAGAGTCTTCGTTATAGCCACAGGTTTAAATAATCTTCCCTCACTGGCTTCAAGAGCAAAGACAGGAAGGAAACTCACGATTGTAGTAAGTTGGGCAGTCAATAGGGGCGCCAGAACTTCTCTAACACCATTCCATATTGCTTCAAGTCTTGAAACACCTTTGTCTTCTTCAAGATGTCGCAGGATAACTTCTGTTAAGACAATACCGATGTCAACCATTACACCGATGGATATGGCTATTCCAAGTATGCTCATTATGTGGGCAGGAACATCAAAGGCTTTCATTAGTATGAATACAGCCAGCACTCCAATTGGAAGCATAACAGTAACAAGGAAACTAACTCGCAGATTGAATAGCAATAGTAAGATAACAATAATGGTTATAAGTATTTCTTCTTCAAGTGCACGTTCAATGGTTCCAATTGTTTCATTTATCAGACCTGTTCTGTCATAAAATGGAACAATGGTAACCTGAGACTTTCTGCCGTCAGGTAAAGTCCTAACAGGAAGTCCTTTTTGTATCTCCTTTATGCGCTCCTTGACAGCATCTATTACTTTCTTGGGATTTTCACCATATCGCATGGCTACTACCCCGCCAACCGCCTCTGCACCGCTGACGTCCAGCCCACCGCGCCTTGGGGCAGGTCCTATAGTTACAAAGCCAATGTCTTTAATTCTGATAGGAACATTATCCACGACCTTAACTACAGCCTCTTCAAGGTCTTCAAGACTCTTCACATAGCCCAATCCTCGCACAAAGTATTCAACTTTGTTCAGTTCTATTGTTTGTGCCCCAACTTCAATATTGCTTTCTTTGATTGCTTTTATTACATCTTTGAGTGTAACACCATGGGCACGCATAGCAATAGGGTCAAGGTCAATCTGATATTCCTTCACAAAACCTCCTACACTTGCCACTTCAGAAACCCCAGGAACACTTTGCAGTGCGTATCGGACATAGAAGTCTTGAATGGCTCTCAATTCCCAGGGGTCCCATCCACCAACAGGTTCGCCAGTCTCGGGGTCCCTTCCTTCTAATGTGTACCAGAACACTTGTCCCAGAGCAGTGGCATCAGGTCCCAGCTGAGGCCAGACGCCTTCAGGCAAAAGACCTTCTGGAATACTGGAAAGCTTTTCAATTAAGCGAGAACGGGACCAGTAAAAATCTACATCTTCTTCAAAAATCACGTAGATAAATGAATAGCCGAACATGGATGTGGAACGAATGGTCTTGACTCCCGGAGTACCAAGCAACCAGCTGACCAACGGATATGTTATCTGGTCTTCAACGTCTTGCGGACTTCTCCCAGGCCAGGGAGTCATTATTATTTGCTGGTTCTCCCCAAGGTCTGGAATAGCATCTACAGGCACAGGATTAGAAGGAAACCATGAAGGACGCCATTCTAATGGTGATACATACAATCCACCTGCTACGACGATTGTCAAAAGAAGCCATGCAAGTAAGCGGTGTTCTAAAAACAACCTAACGATCCTAAACATGTGTTGCAAATTTTTATTCGTATGATTCTAACTCGTCAAAGTTTTTACTTTTAGTCACTTCAGTGTATGTTTTTAGTAATGTATTACAACAGGTTTATTGTGGAATCAACCAACCATAATCAATTAAATGAAATGGCTAAGAAGGTGTTGAGAGTAAAGAAGGGACTTCTAACAGAGAAGCACGACCGACGATATTATTAAGATAAGCTGGTTTTTAGTTGAAAATAAGTGAAGAAACATTAAAAGGGTCTGAACTGGAAGAGTTGAAATTTTTGAGTTATTAACTGATAACGAAAATGGTGAGAACTCAAGAGACTTATGTTGTTTTTTATGCTTTACACCCAAATAATCATAACTAAATGCAGCAAATATCGTCGTATTGGATGTTATTTCACAACATGTTGAAGAACAACTTTCTTGGTCGTGGGATGTGGGACTGGAATGGCATGAACCATTATGGTCACAATTATTTTGAGAGTGATGTTGAATGCATGAATCGTGACCAAACACCCCTCCTAATATTAATGAGGTAAGATTAGTGTGCTGACAATAGTGTTTGAAAGAAATACCTTGTATAAACACCAAACCAATAAGAAAGAACCCTAAACTTTTAACCCATACACCAAAATTTCTATTTTGTGTCATGTCCTTGTGTGCAAAGTTAACGCATTAATGGGTCAAGTTATTGTGAGTAATTTGGGCGATTAATTAAAATGTCATATCTTTGTAGTTAAGAAAAAGGACGTGTTATGATGAAGTTATTATTTAGCAAGGCGGTGAGGAGGGTGATGATAATAGGTATATTACTGGGTTTAAAGGTTAATGCTCAGACTGTTATCTTTCAAGAAGGATTTGGTAGTGTTACACCAGGTAATATTCCTGCGGGGTGGACGCTTGGCGACGGTGGCGTAGTAGACCAGGTTCCGCCATTGCAATACGACTCCACATGGACGGTTGTTTCAGATTATTTCGGTAGTGATCTGGGACAGGGTAATATGCTATTTATTTATTTTGATAACACCTTAGGGCAGAAAGACACTATTACTACACCTGTTATTTCTGCCGCATCCGGCTCTTCGGGACAAAAAGTGTATCTCGGATATTTGACCTATTATAACGATTATTCTGCAGATGCTACAGATACAGGATGGGTGCAGGTTTATGATTCTGCATCTGGTTCATGGGTTACTGTAAAAGTGTATGAGGGAGCAGATGTCGGTGGATGGGGGAACTCCGCCCAATGGGAAGTAATTGACATTACTGCTTACAAGAGCGATCAGCTCAAAGTTCGCTTTGTATGGCACGAATTTGATGATTTGTACTGGGCGATAGATAGTGTTACGGTGTTCGCGGGGTGTTTTGTTGGCCTACTGGATCCACATGTTATTTCAGTTAGTGATACATCGGTTCAATTGGGATGGAATGTAACGGGGGATACTATATTTATAGAACATGGATTTGCTGGTTTTCCTCTAGGCACGGGACTAGTAGATACAATAGTTGGGGTTTCCTCTGGTACAATTATTAGCCCTCTTGCTCCAGCAACTACATATGATTTATACATATGGAGGTCCTGCAATGGAGTTCCATCGAGCGATACTATTAAGATTACTGTAAGTACCTTATGTGCACCCGTTGCTCTACCCTTCTTAGAAGACTTTGATGCCACTACTCTTGATTCCGTTCCGCCTTGTTGGATAGCATCTCCTAACACAGGTCAGGATACAGTAGGTGTGGATAGTGCTTCTGCATGTGTAATTGGAAGTAAGTCATTGTCTATATACGGTGGCAGTAATCCCGGATATGTTGCTTCTACGCCATTGCTTGATGTTTCAGGATATACTGGAATTATCCTTGAATACTACTATAGAGAAGGAGATGATTTGGGATGTGGTAATGACCCAGAAGGTGGGGATTCTTTGTATGTGGAATTCTGGGACGGTACATCATGGAAAGTGATTACGTCATACAGCGGTGCAGATAATATTACTACTTATACTTATGACTCATATGTTGTGCCTATCGCTGGTTATGGAATATCTCGTACTCAAATTAGATTCCGTGCAAAGGGATCAGGTGCTGGCTTTGACAATTGGTATATTGATTCTGTTAGAATAAGTGGAACTACTGCATGTTTGTTGCCTGCCCAGGTTCGTATTACACCCATATGTCCTGGACAAATAGAGATAGGATGGGATCCTTTTGGAGGAGACTCTATAGTGATAGAATATGGTTCTCCAGGTTTTGCTTTAGGCAGTGGCACTAGAGTAGCAGTTTATGTAAATAATGATACTATACTGCAGGTTCCAGCAGGTGCGTATGATGTATATGTATGGGGTTATTGTGGTTCTAATGCTTCGGTTGATACTGTGAAGGAATCTGTGGTGGTTGGTAATGTTCCTGTTTACTTAACGGTGGATGCGGCATCGTCGTCATTTCCTGGAGAGAT
>WFXT01000278.1 GCA_015490475.1 Bacteroidota bacterium | reverse complement strand
GTTTGACGTTGTGCCATCTACTGAAAAATGCCAATCTTTCTTCAGAATTTGCTGTGGTTAAAGAAAAAGGAAACGTTGAGCAGGGGGATAATTACTGCCTGATTTCATATTATAGTTCGCCTGAAATGGTAAATATTGATAAATGGAAAAAGCAATTCTGGAAATTACCCTTTGAACTTTCACAAACCGACACCGAAGAACTATTTCCAAACATTGCTGTAATGTTTGATATGGATACAGTGGAAGCAGATATTCTGAGTTCGTTTATTGTTCGTAGTGAATTCCCTGACTTGAGAGAAATGCTTATACTCTTTAGCCAACTTAGAAAAGGAATAGTAGTTTTCAGCGTGTATAATGCCAGAACGCCCTTGTATTTATGGGTTAATAAAAGCGAAAAAACAGATAGCATGATTTTCATTTTAGGATCAAAGCCAGAATCTAAACCAACCTATTCCGTCCTTGATTACAAGAATTTCCTTAGCACTTATGAGGATCAGATTCTTGATTTCTTTTCCGTAATTCCTGAGGGGGTGAACATGTGCATGTATAGGGAAGGAGTGTTCTTGTGTGCTCTTGCGGAACATGATTCCGTATCGGCACGAATGACTGTAAATAACTTTATAAACACTTTGCGTGCTCGAAAATGGGTGCCCAAAGATTCTTTCTATTTTAACGGACGAGGGGCATATACGCTATCCAAACGAGGGGTAGAAGCAGAAGTTGATTACAAAATCTCAGACAAAAGCGTTATTGTTATGTCCTGTGAAAGAAAACAAGAAATTTAAAGTAGTTTGGTTTTATACCCATCGGGAAGGTGGACTCACAATGCAAGTTTAAAATTACAGTGAAAGTTGGAATTCTAAAAATAACCCCCCCTGCCCCTATCTTTTAATTAAGGACCCCGAGACAGGGGGGGTATTAAACCACTGTATCTCAACAGATTATCAATCAATTGCTGATGCTGTGATTTCAAATGTTTCCAGAACATAATCTATGTCGCCATCTTCAAGCAAGTCCAGTTTCCAGTTCTGAGGTTTGCAGGTCATCTTAAGAGTCTTACGTTTTGCCTCGTTTATGTCGCAAGTGTATGGAGTGCCGTCAAAACTTATTATAATTGGCCACTCTTCGTCGGAAGTATTGGGTACCATTGTAACTGTCGTTTTATCTGTTTGTGCCCATGTACCCATCTCTACAAAAGTCATAGTATCAATATATGTCTCATTATCACACTGAGACGAAGTTTCATATTTTATCTCTGCTTCTGTAGATATAAGATAATGCTTGTCATCTCTGAACACCAAGCTCATATTAAGAATGTTAATTGTTAAAGTATAAGTAATCGTAGGACAAGCAGGGTTCCCTGTCTCTCCTTGCTCTGAAATCACAATACTTGGATTACCATTTGCTAATACCTCATCAACCTTCCAGAATCCTGCTATCCTCTTTTCTACCTTCTTACATCCCTGAAGTGCCAATGCCATAAGGCCTAATACCATGCCAATATGTAGAAAACTTAGTCTCATGACAACCTTATTTTAAATGATTACTAACCTTTAAAAGAAAAGGATTGAAGCATTTATTTGTCAAGCTTCGTTCCTTCAAGTTGCATGGAGGAAATAGTAGCCTTTATAGACTGCCCATAGCCTACATAAAAGGACATTTCCTGATTTATGGCACAATCTAACTTCATGGATTGTTTCTTGACTGTAACGTTGCATTCATAAGGTTTTCCATACATGGGTTGAAGATAGATTTTATCTTTACCGACAGCAGTCCAGTAACCAACTTCTGTTGTATAATACTCACTTGTATCAACTTCAGAATTACAATTTGAATTGGAAGGCGTAGCTGATGATATTCTTGTGTATTTGTATGAAAGCTGATATTGTTCATCTTTGGTAAAAGAAAGATAAACATCCGAATATTTGACCGTTACCGTGTATTTTACATCGCCACAGATGCTGTTGGACTCAGTTTTCTGAACAGTGTAAGGATCCTGATTGTCAAGACTAACAGAGGTTATTTGCCACAGTCCCTGCAGTTTCTTATCCGTCTTCTTACAACCAGAAAGGGCAATTCCCATCGCTACCAACCCCATTAGCAAGACCACCTTCTTCATAGCCATCAGATTTTACGTAGCAAAGTTAAGACAAAAACTTTAGATAACCAACTAATGAGAAATTATCTTGACACAGTTTTAGGTTCGCTTGTTAAAATGAAAAAAGAAACTTTCTGTGTGTTGATGCTCTTTTATAAAAGCAAGGATGAGGCGACAAATTGTTTTGTTGGCATTGATTTTAACACTTTCGTCGTGTAGGAGCAACATAGAAGAAGCAATAAAAGCAATTACTTTGTGGGCAAGAATAATTGAGAATCAAAAGTCACGATACTTTTACTTAAACAACAGTATCATTATGTTCCCCAAGGGCAATAGTAACGGTAATATTGAAATTGACAGTATATGTTCAATTGCCAGAAAATTTCCTGTGCCATCCAGTCTGAATTCCATTGTCCAATGGGCAGATGTTATACAGGATACAAACCAGTGCTTGCTAACTGTTGATACCATTTACTTGAGCAACTTTAACAAAGATTCTTTCTATGCTTTTGTTGAATCTCTCGCTGAGAGGGAGCCGAGATTTTTCATAAAAAGCATTCTTGATATTCGGCTGTCAAGTGAATTAGATGCGTGGACACTAACCAAATATGTTGTTTATGACACGAAAGGAAAGCCTTTAGATTCATTGCCCGTGCTTGAACAAATGAGAATGTTTGAGGCATATAAAAAGATGGCTAATAGTGTTTATTTGACTTGTGTTTATAATGCGTGGATTATAGTGAATTTTAGCATCGCTTACACTGGCGTGCCTTCATTGACAATTGCAGGGCATGTCCAACCTGTGCCAACATCCAGTCTTTTTGACTATTATGTTATCAGGGATTACCTAAAACCTTATGAAATGGAGTTGAAGAAAAGTTTTATATGGGAACCTGATATTTATGAATATGACAATGGATTGTTCAGATTTTGGTTCATAGATCAAAATACATCCAACCTGATTTCAATGCTTGAAATAATGAAAGACACTTTGTCAGAAAAGGGGTGGATAATAAAAGATTTCATTACCTTACCCACAATAGGTTCCATGACCGCATACAAGGGCTACGTACGCCTGAAAGCATCTTATGACTTTGCAAAAGGCAAAGTTCTTACTTTTACGTTGGATTTGGCAGATTAAAAAAGCGAGAGAAATGAGCAAAATAGAAGGCTGGATACGAGAGTTCCCAGATCAGTTGCAATGGGGACTGGATGCTTCTATTCCTGTGAAAGGTCCTCACACTGCACCAGTGTTCATAACAGGAATGGGAGGATCAGCAATAGCAGGAAGATACATAATTACTCTTTTGCAATTTTTGGAACACAGATTTTATCCTATCTGGTTGATAAACACTTATCTTGGCGAACATTTCAGGCTTCCACCCAATGCCAAAGCAATCTTTATTTCATATTCAGGAAACACAGAAGAAACATTGCATAACTATCGTATCATTGCAGGGCAATTACAACCCTCTAATGTTATTGTAATCACTTCGGGAGGAAGATTAAGGGAGACGGCAGTAGCAAATGGAAACGTGTTAATAGAGATTCCCAAGGGATATGCTCCAAGGCACACTCTCGGATATCAACTGGGAGTTCTATGGTCAATATTTGTGAGATTAGGCTGGTTGCGGGAACAACGCTTAGCACAACTAAGACATGTGGCACAACGCCTTAAAACCACACTTCCAGAATTGGAGCAAGTTGCCAGACAATGGAGTAGGGAAACTGCGGGGAAATTAAAGTGGATTTATGTTCCCGCTGAACTGGAGCCAGTAGCCATCCGCTGGAAACAACAATTGAATGAAAATGCCAAGCAATTTGCTGGTTATCATGTTATTCCCGAAATGAATCACAATGAATTAGAAGGATTTGAAGGAGACATCATTCCAGAAGCCATATTTACCCTTGCTTTCGTGTCATTAAATCATAGAGTAAGAAAGCGAATTAAATTCCTTGAAGAACTTATTAAAGAGAAGGGAATCGCTTACTATTATCATGAGATAGATGCTGAAGACTTGCTTACTGCAACGCTTGAATTGACAGTACTTGGCGATTGGCTTTCGTATTACACTGCATTGAACACTGGCGTTGACCCACTGCCCGTTTCTTATATTGAAAACTTGAAAAAATATCTATCGTGAAGCCCAGAGTTAAGGTGTTATGGCTTGGAAGACAACGCTATAAGCCTGTGTGGGACTTTCAAAAAGAACTTCACAATGCATTGATTCAAAGAAAATTGGAAGAAGGAATTACAAGGGATGACCCACCCTTGATGCACTTTATTCTTGTTGAACATGAGCCAGTGGTAACACTTGGCAAACACGGACATCTCAGTAATATTGTCGTGCCTGTTAACATATTGAGGCGGAAAGGGATTGATTTTTATCACATTGACCGTGGGGGAGATGTTACCTATCACGGTCCGGGGCAAATTGTTGGATACCCAATTCTTGACCTTTCCTACTTTAAAGAGGACATCGGATGGTATATGCGTTCCCTTGAAGAAGTAATTATAAGGACGTTAAAGGAGTATGGCATAAAAGGGGAGCGTCTCAAGGGATTTACTGGTGTGTGGCTGGATATTAATGACCCAAGGAAAGTGAGGAAGATATGTGCCATGGGGGTTAGAGTTAGTAGGTGGGTTACCCTGCATGGCTTTGCATTGAATGTCAACACTAACCTGCATCATTTTGGATATATTATTCCTTGTGGACTGGCGGACAAGGGAGTGACAAGCATGGAACGGGAACTGGGCAGACGAATTCCTCTGGAACAGGTAATTGAATATATTATTGAGCATTTTGGCACAGTTTTTGACGTTGAAATCATTGATATTGAGAGGATAGAGGACCTAAAAAATTTGAGCCATGCACAGGCTGTTTAGCCTTTTGGCACTGGTAATAATCGTTCTCTGGGCATGTAGTAAAGTGCCAATAACCGGAAGAAGGCAACTTAATCTTGTTCCGGAATCAATGCTTGTATCGTTGAGCCTTGATGAATATCAAAAGATTCAGAAACAATATCCGCCGGAGGTGGGAACGCCACGAGCCAAAATGGTAGAGCGAGTAGGCAAGAAAATGGCTAAGGCAACGGAAGAATTCTTGAGGCGAAATGGTATGGAAAAGAGAATTAAGGACTTCCAATGGGAATTTAAACTTCTAAAAGCCGATGATGTGGTCAATGCATTTTGTCTGCCCGGTGGCAAAATAGCATTCTTCACAGGGATTATGCCTATTGCAAAGAATGAGGCTGGAGTGGCTGTAGTGATGGGACATGAGATAGCGCATGCTATAGCAAGGCACGGTAATGAACGCCTTAGTCAGGCTTTGTTGGCGCAGATGGGTGGCGTAGCACTGGATGTTGCCCTGCAAGAAAAGCCTGAAGAAACAAGGCAGTTATTCCTTGCTGCTTATGGAGTTGGTGTTCAGGTTGGAGTTTTGCTTCCTTATTCAAGGAAACAGGAGTTGGAAGCAGACCGTATTGGCTTAATTTTGATGGCTATAGCTGGATATAATCCACAGGAGGCAATAAAATTCTGGGAAAGAATGGAAAAGATGTCAGGAGGGGCGTCAGTGCCAGAATTCCTTAGTACGCATCCAAGCCACAAAAGACGTATTGAGCAACTTAAGAAATTGCTTCCAGAGGCTATGAAATATTATAAGCAAAAGTGAAATTCTGGACATTCTGGAAATTGATTAGTTACATTACCGATGTTCCAATAGATGAAGGCTTTGACTTAGAAGGTAATAAATTGCAGTTGCTGTTAAGAAGGGGACAACTACTTCTGGCAAGTCCCAATATGATTTATTCATATGGTGACAGATACCAAGTATTACGAGAAGCATATTCTCATTTTGAAGTGTATTCTTCACCTCCTGAGAATGTTCTATTGCTTGGTGCAGGAATAGCCAGTGGATTACAATTGCTTTATTCAAAGGGAATTTATTCCAATGCTGTATTGGTGGAAAGGGAATCATTGATTTGTAGATGGTTGCACAGTTATGTAATAAGCAGGCTGGAAAAATCAAATGTTAAGGTGCTTTGTGAAGATGTCAGAAAGGTGCTTGACTCTCTTAATGATGACTTTGACTTAATAGTAGTTGACATTTTTGTTGACAACCTTGTTCCTGCTTTTGTGGGACAACGTTCATTTATTGAGAAAATGCTTGAGTTGTTATCCTCAAATGGCTTAGCACTTATTAATATTACAAGGGAACCTGCTGAAAATAGGGAATTAATTAAACAAGTTGAGGAAGTCCTGAATGACTTGTCGGTTAACTATCATACTTTTGATGTAGGACAAAAGAACATTGTCTATGGAGTCAGGAGGAAATAGGACTGTCATTATAACCGGGTCAACTTCGGGCATAGGTAAGGCTATTGCCTTTGAATTCGGTAAACACGGATGGAATGTAGTTGTTAATGGACGTAGGGAATCTGCCATACGGGAAACAGTAGATTCACTGAGAAATAAAGGCATACAAGCAATTGGCGTGAAAGCAGATGTTAGTGTAGAGGAACAGGCAAAGCATTTAATAGAAGAATCTGTCAGGCATTTTGGCAGGGTTGACTGTCTGGTTAATAATGCAGGCATCAGTATGAGAGCCTTGTTTGAAGATGCCGGTCCAGAAATAATAAGTAAAATAATGGATATTAATTTCTATGGAACTGTTTACTGTACTTATTACGCATTGCCTTATTTAAGGCAAACGAAAGGGACAATAGTGGGCATCTCTTCAATTGCTGGTTATGTAGGTTTGCCAGCCAGAACAGGATATTCCGCATCCAAGTTTGCTATGAATGGATTTTTGGAGTCATTGCGAATTGAATTGATGCCCACCGGAATTAATGTTGTTATTGTAGCACCGGGATTTACTGCCACTGCCATAAGATACAGGGCTCTTACAGAAAAAGGAACTGCACAAGAGACAACGCCGATAGATGAGAAAAAGGCAGATAAACCTGAAAATGTCGCAAAAGCTGTGTATAAGGCCGCTGTTAAACGAAAACGAGAAGTCGTCCTAACAGGAGAAGGTAAATTGACCGTGTGGTTAAAAAAATGTTTTCCTGGTATACTTGAAAGAC
>WFXT01000277.1 GCA_015490475.1 Bacteroidota bacterium | reverse complement strand
TTTTGTCTTTAGCTGGATATGGATTTCCAGACCTATTACGGGTTTCCAATCATTTACCATTTCTGTTCTTCTTTTTTCAAGAAACGAGAAATTCCTATTTGGCAATCCCTGGTTTGGCGAGCCTTGGCATTTTGTTCTGCCGCAAATTCCAGATTCTGTGGAAATGGAAAATTATGAATATTGGCAATGAGCCACTTAGTGCGAGCAACTGCTTCTCCAGAAGTGGACTCTGCCAGCTCACGGGCAAAATCAAGAGTTTCCTGCATCAGATTTTCAGCGGGAATGATGCGATTTATCAGGTTTATTTTGAGAGCTTCCTCGGCGGTGATTAATTTTCCAGTCAATAGCAGTTCACGGGCTTTTCCCTCCCCTATTCTCCTTATTAAAAACGTTGATACTATCGCAGGAATGAATCCTATCTTAACTTCTGTATATCCAAGTTTCGCGTCCGGTACTGAAAAAATAAAGTCGCAAACAGTGGCTAAGCCACATCCCCCTGCTATGGCATGTCCATTCAATGCCGCTATAACTGGTTTGTTGAGAGTATAGATTAGCTTAAACAACTCCATTAGTCTCAGGGAGTCTGCTAAGTTTTCTTCATAGGATGCTTCCTGCATTTGCTGTATATATTGAAGGTCGGCGCCAGCACTGAACGCTTTCCCTTCTCCTGTTAATACTACTACCCTGACTTTTCTATCATTCTCAGCCCGAGTAAATGCTTCTGACAATTCTTTGACCAGTTGTGGGCTCAGCGCATTCCTCTTTTCTGGTCTGTTCATAGTTATTATGGCAGTTCTCTCTTCAACTTCATATTTGATTAATTCCCAATTCCATTTGAATGCCATAAGCGTGTTTTTATCCCGAAAGTTACGTCAAATGTCATTTATTGAACCCTTGAGTTTTTTCATTAGAATATTAACTCCGGTTATAAATTCTGGCTTTTGATATTCCAAAGCATTTTCTTTTATTGCTTCATTGAATAAGTTTTCAAATTCCTGCCATTTTTTCCTACGAGCAAACATTTTTAAGCGAGCAAAAGCATTAATGTTAAGGTTTAAAAATTTGTCAATAATTGTTTTAAGTGAGTCTTCAAAAGATTTGTCATGAATAACAGAATCTATTAAAGGATGCTGGGTCTCCTGTGTTACCTTAACATGTCCCTGAGTAATTAATTTTAGTGCAGAATCAAAGCCGGCTTTTAAGGCTATAGCTAAAAAGGTCACATACGGGGCAAAACCAATTGACAGTTCCGGATTACCGATTATTATTCCTTCTTTTGCAATAGTGAAATCAGCAGTTGCAATAATGCCTACTGATGCTCCAAGTGCAGTCCCATTGACCCCAATTATTACAGGTCCGGGATATAGGTAAAGAAGCCTTATTAATTCTGCAAATAGAAAGCAATTGTTTTCTCTTTCCTTTATGTCTATTTTAGGTAATTTTTGCAGGTAGTGGATGTCTGCCCCTGCACTGAAGGAATCTTGTTTACCTGTGATTATTATAATGGCAGGAGAACTTCTGTGAAGGTCCCGCATGGTTTCAAGAAAAGAACTTAATAACTCAGGAGAAAGGGCGTTCTTCCTTTCCGGATTATTAAATGTTATTCTGACTGTGCTACCTATTCGTTGTACTCTTAATAATTCTTCGCTCATCTTGTTTTAGGTATCTTTTAGTGAATTGAGAAATCACGTGGCATACTGACAGATAGGACCGTTTGCGACGATGCTTCCATTCAGCCATGGAAAGCCATCTTGCCTCTTTAATACCTTCTCGTGATTCTGGCTTTGTAGGACGTGCACTATCAACTTCAAAGACGAACCAATGGGTCTTTTTGATATGCCATTTACCCAATTGGCGGAATAGATGTTTTGTTGTGGTTAGTGGAATTGCTCTACTTATGGAAACTTTAACACCTGTTTCTTCTTCCACTTCTCGTATAGCACATTCAACAGGGTCTTCTCCTTTCTCCATCTTACCTTTTGGTAGGTCCCAAAAACCCCTCCTGTAAATAGCGAGGAAGTAATCTTGGTTCTTGATTGCTACTATTGCTCCAGCCGCCTCAATGTATTCAAAGTGATTCTCAAAGAACTTTTTTAAAGTGTCAAGGTCGTAGTATAGCAGCTGGAGGGAATCAATTTGTGGGAGGGACTCAAGGGCTTCCACCCACTTCAAAAGTGGTTTGCCTGGTCCCTCCCACCAATGAGTTATAAACGAAAGAGGATGCCTTTCCGAACAGTACATCCACAAGTCTTCTGGATACTTAACCTGTTCACTCAGAATTATCAACTGTTGCTTTAGAAAATACTCAAGATACATAGGTCATCAAGATGCAGATTGCGGATGTTCAGTTGATTCCTTTTCTTCTACTTCTTCTTGTTCTGCTTCTTTAGCAGAAAGATACCTATCGGCATCCAGTGCTGCCATACAACCTGTTGCCGCAGCAGTAACAGCCTGCCTGTATATCTTATCCTGAACGTCACCAGCGGCAAAGACCCCTTCCACATTAGTAAATGTCCTGCCCGGTGTTGTCTTGATGTAGCCATCTTCGTCCATGTCAAGCCATCCTTTGAATATGTCAGAATTTGGTTTGTGCCCAATTGCTATAAAAGCACCCTTGACAGGCAGGACAAATGTTTCTCCTGTTTTAACGTTGCGTGCCCTTATTCCTTCCAGTTCATTTTCACCCAGAAATTCATCCACAACGGTATTCCAGTGAACCTTTATATTGGGCGTGTTGAAAACACGTTTTTGCATTATTTTGGATGCCCTCATCTGGTCCCTACGAACCAGCATGTGAACAGTAGGACAAATTCTAGATAAATAAAGGGCATCCTCACAAGCTGTGTCCCCGCCACCTATGACAGCGACTTCCTGACCACGGAAGAAGAATCCATCACACACTGCACAGTAAGAAACTCCTTTTCCTGATAGTCTTTCTTCCGATTCCAGCCCCAATTTCTTAGCAGTAGCACCAGTAGCAATAATAACTACATCGGCAATAATCTCTTTTTGATTATCAATTATAACTTTATGTGGCGGACCACTGAAGTCAACGGCAGTAGCCATACCATAGCGTAGGTCTGCACCCATCCGTTCCGCTTGTTTCCTAAAATCTTGCATCATTTGGGGTCCCTGAACCCCTTCTGGGTAGCCAGGATAATTTTCCACTTCTGTGGTTAACATTAACTGACCACCAGGTTGCGGACCCTCGTAAACAACGGGTTCAAGGCCTGCTCGTGCCGCATAAATAGCGGCGGTATAACCTGCTGGTCCCCCACCAAGTATTAAGCACCGAACCCTCTCAGGCGTTTGTTTCTCTTCACTCATCATTGGCAGATTTTAAACCTGTTAATTTTTTCATATTGCGTTCTGTTTGTTAATAACAACATATAATTCCCAGATTATTGTTTCCTTAGCAATGGGTCCCTTGTTTACTCTTTGATTAGCTATGTATGTGAAGTGCTACATCGTAGTTCTAATGCATATAAATATGTTTCTACGGAAAATTCATTATCTATCTTTTTTAGTGACGGTTCTGCAACGGCAGAGAAGATTCCAGGACTCACACAATCAATTACGTGTTCCCCTTTACTGTTGACAGCTATTACTCCCCCTGTCCCGCCCAGTTTTTTAACCTGTTGCAAGGTTTGTTGCACAGCCTTTTGCAGAGAAGTTCCTGTTTTATGCAACAGGTTAATCTGGAAAGCAGTTGCAGTTCTAATAAAGAACTCACCCAGACCTGTTGTGGACACAGCTGCCCCTTCATTGTCTGCATATGTGCCTGCTCCGATTAGTGGTGTGTCCCCAATTCTACCACTATGCTTAAAAAGAAGTCCCCCTGTACTTGTGGCAGCAGCTACATTACCATCCTTGTCAACAGCCACTGCTCCTACTGTGCCCAGTGAGTTTATTTCAACTACTTTTTTATTCTTGGAAAGAAATTTGTTTACGTATTGTTTCCAACGTTCTTCCGTTATAAAATATCTGTTATCAACCAGTTCAAAGCCGTGTTGCAAAGCAAATTCTTCTGCTCCTTCGCCCCCCAGTAGCACGTGTTCGCTCTCTTGCAAAACTTTTAGTGCCAATAGTACGGGATTCCTAATATGTTTGACCATCGTTACTGCTCCTGCTTCCAGCGTTCTTCCATCCATTACTCCGGCATCCATTTCAACAATGCCGTGTTCGTTGGGTACCGAACCCCTCCCTGCATTAAATAGCGGATTGTCTTCAAGTGCTTTTACTGCTGAAACAACTGCTTCAAGAGCACTGCCCCCTTTTTTGAGTACAGCAACACCCTCTAAGATGCATGCCTTTAATGCTTCCCGATAGTCTCCTTCTCTGTCCCCTATCCTTTCAGGAGTAATATTTCCTGCTCCTCCGTGAATAACTATTTTCCATTTCATATTACAAACATAGGCAGTTCTAAAAAGCTAAATAATTCGTGCTTACTTGTTCATTTTCTTTTGGCAGTCAGGACAGATGCCCCTAAATACTACACTTCGCCTTGTTATCTTAAATCCTGTTAATTTTTGAACATCTTCTTCAATTATGCTAAGCCTTGGGTCGCAAAATTCTTCAATTCTACCACACATTTCACAATAAAGATGTTCATGTTGCTTTGCTTTATAGCTAAAATCATATACAATGTGATGTGGTGTGAAAAAGTGAGAAGTTAAAATCCCGCATTTAGTGAACAGATCAAGAGTGTTATATACAGTAGCTCTGCTAACGTTAATTCCTTTGTTTCTTAGTTCAACGTATAGAGTATCGGCATCAAAATGTCCACCTCGCTCGTAAATGTGCCTTAAAATTTGAAATCTTTCGGGCGTTCTACGAAGACCATTTTTCTTTAGGCATTCTTCAACAACCTGCTTAACTTCCTCAAAATCAAAATTCGCTCTCACTCTGCAAAATTATTATGTCCTGCTTAATTAAAAACAAAAAAGGTGTGCTATATCAGTTCCCTTCTGTCCACAATAGTTGGCCCTCAGCCACTTCAACAGAGTGTAGATACGGCACTTTTTCTAATCTCTTGATTAAATTGTCCAGCTGTTTTCTGTTTGATACGAAAACGTCCAGATGACCCGAGAATTGCCCCCTTCCGCCTTCTATGGCAATGCTTTGCATGTTCATATCCAGTTCTTTGGAAATGATGCGAGAGAGGTCATATACGACGCCTTTTCTGTCAGTGCCTTTAACCTTTATCCTGACAAGGAAAGAAATTTTGCCATCTGGTTCCCATCTGGTCTTTATTATTTGTGCGCCATGATGGGCAAGCAATTCAGATGCCTTGTCACAACTGGAGTGGTGAATTTCCAGTGTGCCATCAGGATGTTTGAAAGTAACTATATTATCTCCCGGCAATGGAGTGCAACATTTCTGAAAAGACTTTCCTTCAAATTCTTGAATAGTGCTACTGTGCAGTTGAATCCTTAGTTGTTCTTCTAAGGGCAGTGACTCTGTTATTACTAATTTTCCATCTTTAACCTGCCAGCCTTTAAGCATGGATAGGTTCAGGTCTCCTCGTCCCACAGCATAATATAGTTCCTTGATATCCTTAAAGCCCAGATGTTGTACAAGATGCTTCAGATTTGAAGGTATAAATTTAATGCCGTTCTCTGCAAAAAACTCTTTAACATGCTGTTTACCTTTATTTATCAATTCACGCTTTCGCCTGCGGAAATATCTCCTGAGAGCCCTTCGTGCTATGGCAGTTTTCACCACTGTTAACCATTCTGGCTGGGGCTCTTGACTATTGGCAGTGAGAATTTCTACTTGGTCGCCATCCTGCAATACATAAGTGGGTTCAACGACTTTGTTGTTTACCTTGGCTCCTATACAGTGATAACCCAATTGGGTGTGGATGTGGAAAGCAAAATCAAGCACTGTGGCTCCTCTGGGTAGGGTGATTATTTCTCCTTTGGGGGTAAATACATGAATCTCATTGTCAAACAGATTTAGTTTCATATCCTCAAGGAACAGATGGGGGTCTTTTTCGGGATGGGCAAGTATTTCCCTTACTCTTGCGAACCATTCTTCTAGAAACTTATCGCTCAAAACTCCTTGCTTGTATTTCCAGTGCGCAGCAATCCCTTTTTCTGCTATTTCATGCATCCTTACTGACCTGATCTGAACTTCTATGTGTTTGCCTTCTGGTCCGATAACTGTTGTGTGTAGCGATTGATAGCCGTTAGCCTTGGGATTGGCAATCCAGTCTCTAACTCTTCCTTTTATGTGTGGGAAATGCTTGTGTACTATTCTTAGTACGTCATAGCATGCTCTGTCTTCAATCTCCTGGGGCACGTTCAGAATTATCCTTACAGCGAGTACATCGTATATTTCGTTGAGGGTTATTCCTTCATCTTTTTTTCTAACAAGCTTGTCATAAATTGATGATATTGACTTTATTCGTTTCTCTATAGTAAAGTTATCATAACCTGCACGACGCAAGTAAACACGAAGTTGTCTTACAAATTTATTGAGAGTTTTTTCCCATTCTTCTTTATTTTCATTAACCCATTGTGCTATTTCTTCATATTGTTGCGGATTAAGATATTTGAGTGCAAGGTCCTCTAACTCTGTTTTTATTGAATAAAGACCCAATCTGTGTGCTAATGGTGCGTAAAGATACCTTGTTTCCATGGCTATTTTAACACGTTTATGTTCTGGCAATGCATCTAGAGACCGCATATTATCAAGCCTGTCGGCTATCTTGATAATTACGACTCTAACATCCTTAGCTAGTGCAAGGAGTATTTTCCTATATGTTTCCAGATGTGGTGTTAATACTGCACTGTGTGAGAGCTTACTGACCTTTGTTAGTCCGTCAACCAGTTCTGCAACTATCGGTCCAAACATTTGAGACAGGTCATCCAATGTTATGTCAGTATCTTCAACAACATCGTGCAATAGTGCTGATACAATAGATGTCGTGTCCGACAAGCCAATTTCTGCTACTATGGTAGCAACCTGTAAGGGGTGATATATATACGGTTCTCCTGTTTTGCGACGCTGGTGCCTATGTGCCTTCATAGCCAGCCTGAGCGCCTTCCCTATAGTGCGTATATCGGCATGATTACCGTTTTTCTTGATGGTTTTTAAAAGGTTTCTGTATCGGCGTCTCACTTCACGACGCTCTTCTGGACTCAGATGTTCCTCTGCCTCTTTTAGTGTTATCTTTGTAGTTATGAGATCGGTTTTTGTTCTTTCGGTCACGCTATTGCTTATTTTTGTGGCTTCCTGTAATCCTAACAAAAATTACGCTCCAAAAGTTGATTCTGTTACTATTGCAAGCGATCAAGATAGCACTATACCTAAATTGGTGGTTGTCGTAGTTGTTGATCAAATGCGAGCAGATTATCTATGGCGATGGAAAGCATATTGGAAATATGGCTTTAAAAGATTACTTGATGGTGCAACGATATATGATAATGTTTATCACGACCATGTTCCCACGTTTACTGCCGTAGGGCACGCTACTATATTCACAGGTGTTCCGCCGTCGGTTCATGGCATTGTTGCTAACAATTGGTTTGATACGCGAATCAAGAAGAAAGTGTATGCAGTTGAAGACACTGTTCATAAAAAAGTTTGGGGGGAACCAGATGGAAAGGGCTACAGTCCACATCACTTAAGAGTCCCTACTGTTGGCGACCTGCTTAAACTTCGTAATCCTACCTCTAAAGTTGTTTCAGTTTCGCTGAAAGACAGAAGTGCTATTATTTCTGGGGGAAAAACTCCCGACTTTGCCTTCTGGTATGATTTTATGCAGGGTCAGTGGACAACCAGTTCTTATTATGCTGATGACATTCCTAAGTGGGTAAAAAACTATAATCAGAAAGCTCATGCGGCATATCACATTCCAGAAGTGTGGCGTCTCCATCCTCTACTACATGGCTTGAGAAATAAATATGACCATAGTCCCTATGAACGATCGCCCTTTAAAGACATGCCAGTGTTTCCATATCAAATAATGGATGCAATTTCTTCATATCCTGGAACAGTGGCTTCAACACCGTGGGGAAACGCTATTACGCTTGACTTCGCCAAAACAGTACTAAAATCCATGAAACTTGGTGTGGATACTATACCTGATATGCTTGCTATTAGTCTGTCTTCAACAGACATTGTCGGGCACTATTTTGGTCCTCGTTCCCTTGAACTGATGGATGTGTATATAAGGCTTGATAGTCTTCTGGGTGATTTCTTACAGTTTCTTGATACACAGGTGGGTAAAAATAACTACTTATTTGTTTTGACTTCTGACCATGGTGTTGCCGAAAACTGGAAGTTTTCTAAAGAAATACTGAAGATTGACGCAGGTGTACTAACACAAGATTCTTTTGCCATCTGGAAGGAACAACTAAACAGACAGCTTAAGCAAGAACTGGGCGTGTCAAATGTAGTTTTGACTATTATGAACCAGTGGGTTTATCTGGACAGACAAAGACTTACGGACTTTCAATATTTCCGTGCTGTTCATTTAGTTGAGCAATGGCTCGCAGAAAAGCAACAGGTTGTCAATGTATGGAACAGGGACGAGATAAAGCTCAAGCAGGCACCTCAATATCTAATAAATGGCTTTGACCCTGAGCGTTGTGGGGATGTATGGTTCCTGCTCAAACCAGGCTGGTATGAAGGATATGCGGAGACAGGCACAACACACGGAACTCCCTATGCCTATGACCAGAGAGTACCTGTCATAATTTATGGTGCAGGTGCGGACAGGAAAATAATCCATGACAAAAAATCAATCCGATTTGTGGCTCAATATTTAGTTGACAGGTTCGGGCTCACTGCTTTATGGGAAAGAAGCGTAATAGAATAATGTTGAACTTGCATAATGCATTGTATCTTCTGACTCAACTTACGAACCCCCCAAATGCACCTATCCCAGTAACTGTCGGGCTTCCCTGAAATTAGGGCATGAATTTTATGAAGACGCAACGATGTCTACATACCTCAATTTTAAGCCTACCGCCTTAAGCAAATCACGAACCAGTCTATTCTCAGGAATAGTCCACTGCCATATGTATTTGCCTTCTCCTGTCCTATACTTTGACAACTGAATAGATTGCAACCGATTTAATGCCTCACGAAAAGTAATGTATTTCCTGAGGTCTTTGTTGTTTTCATTTAATATCGGAGAGAACTTCTTTCGCAAATACAACGATACATTGTAAGCAAGCATACACATCTTCACATGACCACTTATCCTGTGAGAAAGCCTGTGATATATGGGTCTTACTTTTAATAAGAATGTTTTTAGATATCTGAACGCCTCTTCTACAACATGCAGGCGTTTGTACATCTCTACTATCTCCTCCTTGCTATGTTCCTTGCCAGATACATTTGTTCTCAATGCCCATACACCAGCCCAAAACTCCTTCTCCTTCCGCTTGGCTTCATCCACACCAAACTCTATCTTACCCTCACCGGTCTTTACCCACACCAGAGACCTGTAAGGACGCCTGTACAACACAGCACCCACCTGTCTGTCTATCTCCTCCTTGCTAACCAATATGCCTCGCTCTACTTTTGATTTTATCTCTTCCAGCAATTTTAGTATCTTACTAACATTCCTATCTATCGTAGCCAATTGTTTCATACGACGACCTAAACTCCTTATAAACACGTATCTGACACCATTGTCATCTGTCAGTTCGCCTATCTGTTTATCAAAAAGTTCCCTCTGTATATGCCCTTCTCTCACAAGCCTCTTGATTTCACTTTGCCTCATCCTGCCCACGAACTTTATCCCACAAGAGAGCAACTTCTCTTGCTCTATCTTGGGTATCATTCCACCATCACCTATCACTATAGTCTCACTAACAGAACCTCTGTCCAACTTGTGTACCGCCCACTTACGCCACACATTAACATCTGCCTCATTGCCCGCAAAAACCTTAACATCTGTGGCATATCCATCACCATTAACCGCCAAACCAACTATCACCTGTTTCTTATCTGGCCGACCATCCCTACTGTATCCATATCTGCTCAACTCAATGTGCTCTCCCTCAACATATAGACTGGTAACATCATAAAGCAACAACACTGGCTTCTCAGAATTTGAAAACTTATTTATGCGTTTGGACATCTCACGCAGAACAAACTTCCACTTCCGCTCAAGCCAATCTATCGTATCATACAAATCATCAACCTGTACACAAAAGGCACCTTCAAAGCCCAAGGCTTCCCAAACCTTGCCCCTGCCACGTATCCAACTACTGCTCGCTAATTTACTTGACGGCTCCAGAATGCGCCCCGCAACAAGCATCGTCAACAACCTGTGCCACTTATCTGTTTTACTACCATACCTGCCCAACACATCCCTTATTGCCTTAACAACAACTGCTATATCTCCGCCACTCACACTGCACACATGCTTGGCTCCCTTCATGGACTCAAGTGCCTTATTAATAGCCCAGTCTATGCTCCTACCCTCATTGTTGGCTATCTTGATGTAGTACTTCAATTTCTCTATGTAGTCCTTGTCTACATCGCCCAATGTCCGCTCATACTTCCTCTCTACCCATTGTCTCTTTATGCCATCCCACTTTTTGGAAGTGATGTACCATTTTTCGTATCCCTTGGCACCCAGTCTTTCCACGAACCACCTCCTTGGGTTATCGGCACTTGCCTTTTTCTTGGTTCTGTTTATTTGCCTTGTCATAGTAATGCTAAGTTATGAAAAATTATTTAACAAACTGCGATAACAGGCACAAAACAACAAAAATAATAGTACGCAAAAATTTTAATATATCAATTAAACCATTGATATAACTGGAATTGACCGCGATCGGCTATCCGTAACTTGAGATAAGTTATTTGTCATAAACAAAAAGGAGTAGCGTGCGCAACATATGGGTATTATTAATGTTATAACGTCATCTGTAAAACCGTTCAAAGCAGTGAACAGCTAGGAATATACTGCATCAAAGTACATGATATATGGGCATAATAATTGGGTTTGCGTTAGAATTATCAAGGGTTTTGCAAAAGAGATTTAACGAAGTGTCAAAGATGGAGTAGGTTCTCTTCAAATACATGATTTGATTCAAACGTTTTCCACAGGAAAAGCAGGATCTAAGTATTGGCAGCAACCATAAGTTCAACCATCACGAAACCTTTGCTGTTTTCAGTTTATGCTTGCGCTTACCCTCTTCAATAATGTGTTCAATGAACTGTATTGGTGTCATACCTTCTTCTGCTGCTTGATGAAAAATAACTGTAGCGGGTGTCATTCCTGGAAGGGAATTTACTTCAATGATAACCACTTCTGGCGTTCCATCTGAATGAAGTCTCAGGAAAGCATCAACACGTGCATACCCATGAATGTCAAGCACTCTGGCTAACCGCTCTATCTCTTTCTGAATTGCCCTTATAATTGCTTCATTTTGCCTAATATCATCAACAAAAACAGCAGGAGTAATATTTTGCCCTTCTCCAGCAAGGAACTTCTCTTCAAGGGTTAATATTTCTCCCTTTGTTGGTACCAGTGATGGAACAAATACCCTATATCTAATTTCTCCTGTCTTAGGGTCTGTTTCCGTTGTTAAGCCAACCGTTATCTCAAACAATTTGCCGCCGTCGGGTTTTCTGACCAGTTCTTCTATCAAGAAAGTATCCTTAGGTGGAAACAATGCATTAGGTGGCAAATTCAATATTTTTGCGTTTTTCTCATCAATCTCATCGCTATTTCTAAATGTAGTCTCAGCATACGCCTCCAATTGTTTTCTATTTTTTATCACTATAACAGCAGAAGAACAACCCTCATCAACAGGTTTGGCAATAAATGGATATGCAAACTCTTCCTCTATTTGTGAGATAACAAATTCTTTGTTATTTTTCCATTCTGGTTTATGAACCACTTTTTGTTTCTGCACAGAAAAACCGTTTTGTCGTAATACCTTGTTCGTTAAGTGCTTATCAATAGTAATTTCAGAAGAGTGAATTCCAGAACCATTATAAGGAAGTCCAAGCTTTTCAAGAATTTTTTGGATTGTGCCGTCTTCTCCGGGACGACCGTGCAAGGCGATAAAGACAAAGTCAACCAATTGGGAAAGCTCTTCCCACGATACTAATTCTGGCTTTTCAACAGCATACTTATTGGCATATTGCTTTATCACATCAGAAAGATCTTCTTTAATTTCGTCAATCAGTTCGTGATGTTCATAGTTTTTTATTTCTTCTGCAATGTCATCAGCATTGTCTTTATATAGCAGATGCAAGGGAATTCTATATAGCTCAAGGTTTCCATTATCTCCTCTTGTTAAGAAAAACGGAATTGGTTCGTAGTATTCTGACGCCAGAAGTTTTTCAAAAATATTGCGTCCACTTTCAACAGAAATGTGCCTCTCTGAAGAATAGCCTCCCATGATAACTGCAACTTTATCCTTCTTTTTATCCTGCGTTACCTTATGTATTTTGGAAAGTTTTTCATCAGCCTCAAACGCTTTATTAGTAGCAGTGGCACTGTTCTGTCTATGACGCAGAGAATGGGATATGCTATATGTTAAGAACTCTGATGGACCCATACCAATCAATGCAGTTTGATGGAACAAAAGGGATGAAGGTAACATACCTGACGTTGTGTTAGGGTCATTTATTATGACGTGTCCTTCTTTAGTTAGGAATCCGTCAATACGTGCATACACATTACATTTAATTACAACATAAGCCTGATGACTTGTCTCTCTGATTTTGTTTATCTCACTCACTGGCAGTCGTGCTGGTGTTCGTTTTCTCGCCATTCCAGCAAGATACTTAGACCTATAATCAAAAACCTTACCTGATTTTATTATTTCTGTTGGCAGTAGTGCTACCGGTTGGAATCTTTGATTTTCAATAACGATACATGAAAATTCTTTGCCGTCAAGTGCTTTTTCAATGATAACTTCAGTTTCTATTGGAAAACCTGCAAGAATTATGGTCTCTGGAAAACTCTTATTGGAATCTAAAAACTTTCTAAGCTGAATGGGACTCTTTATAATTCCAGAAATAATTTGACCTGAAGAATCGTAAATAACCACAGGAAACCCTATAGAATATCGTGGGTCAACCAAGCTTCTAATAAATTGTCTTTTGTCACCCTCTGACCATTCCTGCCACTGAGAGAAATTAAGTCGTTTCAAAAAAAATGCCCTATCAACTGCCTCTTTAAGCAAGTCAACTTTA